>NZ_JADBRD010000032.1:0-168 GCF_014930495.1 Enterobacter cloacae complex sp. S3
CGAATCCTGCACGACCCACCACTAAGTCAGGTGGAAGTAGTAGTAAAACGTGAAGGATAACGTTGCGTCAGCAACGGCCCGTAGGGCGAGGCGAAGCCGAGTCATCCTGCACGACCCACCACTTAACGCACACCAGCAGTACAGAGTGGGTGATTAGCTCAGTTGGTA
>NZ_JADBRD010000032.1:438-80892 GCF_014930495.1 Enterobacter cloacae complex sp. S3
ATCCTGCACGACCCACCAGTGTAGAAAGGCGCCCTAAAGGCGCCTTTTTGCTATCTGCCGTCTGTGCAGGTCGGGCAAGGCGAATCCGCCAGCCGACAAATGCTATCCGCACCTATTTCCGGTGACTTTTCCTCTCATATTCGCTATCTTGTTTAGTATACAAAACACAATTGCCATGCGTTTTGCTATGTCATGCAAAAGAAAGGCAATATTGTTAAGCCCGTAAAACGAGAAGCCATAATGAGTGTGATGTTTGATCCTGAAGCCGCAATCTATCCGTTTCCGCCAAAGCCTGTCCCGCTGAGCCAGGACGAAAAGCAATTCTACCGTGAGAAGATCAAACGTCTTCTCAAAGAACGAGATGCGGTGATGGTGGCCCATTACTACACCGACCCGGAAATTCAGCAGCTGGCGGAAGAGACCGGGGGCTGTATTTCTGACTCACTGGAGATGGCACGCTTCGGTGCAAAACATCCTGCTTCCACGCTGCTGGTTGCTGGCGTGCGTTTTATGGGCGAAACGGCAAAGATCCTGAGCCCTGAAAAAACCATTCTGATGCCGACGCTTAATGCGGAGTGTTCACTGGATCTCGGCTGCCCGATTGACGAATTCACGGCCTTCTGTGACGCCCACCCCGACCGGACCGTGGTGGTTTACGCCAACACCTCTGCGGCGGTAAAAGCGCGGGCAGACTGGGTTGTCACCTCCAGCATCGCCGTTGAGCTGATTGAACATCTGGATAGCCTGGGCGAGAAAATTATCTGGGCGCCTGACCGCCATCTTGGAAATTATGTCCAGAAGCAGACGGGGGCTGACGTTCTCTGCTGGCAGGGTGCCTGCATTGTGCACGACGAATTCAAAACTCAGGCGCTGGCGCGCATGAAGGCACTTTATCCTGACGCCGCGATTCTTGTTCACCCTGAATCACCGCAGTCGATTGTCGACATGGCGGACGCCGTGGGCTCAACCAGCCAGCTTATCAACGCGGCCAGAACGCTGCCTAACAGACAGCTCATTGTGGCAACCGATCGCGGTATCTTCTACAAGATGCAGCAGGCCGTGCCGGAGAAAGAGCTCCTTGAAGCGCCAACGGCAGGTGAGGGCGCAACGTGCCGCAGCTGTGCGCATTGCCCGTGGATGGCGATGAACGGCCTGAAGGCCATTGCCGAAGGGCTAGAGACGAGCGGGGCAGCACATGAAATCCATGTGGATGCCGCCCTGCGTGAAGGTGCGTTAATTCCGCTTAACCGCATGCTGGATTTTGCGGCTACACTACGTACTTAATTCAAAACGCCCCGGGGAAAAGATGGATTTTTTTAGCACGCAGAACATTCTGGTTCATATACCGATTGGTGCAGGTGGCTATGACCTGTCATGGATTGAGGCCATTGGCACGCTGGCGGGATTACTCTGTATCTGGCTGGCAAGCCTGGAGAAGATCAGCAACTACGCGTTCGGGCTGATTAACGTTACGCTGTTTGCGATTATCTTCTTCCAGATCCAGCTGTACGCCAGCCTGCTTTTGCAGCTGTTCTTCTTCGCCGCCAATATTTACGGCTGGTACGCGTGGTCGCGTCAGAACAGCCAGCAGGAGGCAGAACTGCAGATCCGCTGGCTTCCATTGCCGAAAGCCATCGCCTGGTTTGTCGCCTGCGTGGTCGCCATTGGTTTAATGACCGTCTATATCAACCCGGTGTTTGCGTTCCTGACCCGCGTTGCCGTTTCGGTCATGTCCGGTTTCGGCCTGAACGTGACGATGCCCGAGCTCCAGCCGGATGCCTTCCCGTTCTGGGATTCCTGCATGATGGTGCTGTCGATTGCGGCGATGATCCTGATGACCCGTAAATACGTTGAGAACTGGCTGCTGTGGGTCATCATCAACGTGATCAGCGTGGCAATCTTCGCCCTGCAGGGCGTCTATGCGATGTCGATGGAATATCTGCTGCTGACCTTCATCGCGCTGAACGGCAGCCGGATGTGGATTAAGAGCGCGCGTGAGCGGGGTTCTCACGCGCTTTCCAGCTAGTGGTGATGCTGATGTGAATGTCCGGACTGCGCCTCGTTAAGGTGGCAGTCCGGCCCGTTACAGGGCTGATACTCCATCTGGATGGTGGCGTGGCCAATTTCGTAGTGATGTTCAAGAAAATGCTGGATGCGTTCAAGCAGCGCATCGTGGTCGTGAGGCGGGATCACCTGAACGTGCAGCGTCATGACCGGTTTTTCCCCCACCAGCCAGACGTGCACGTGATGAACATTGCGGACTTCCGGGACTGAACGGCGCAGGTTGCGCTTCAGCTCGTCAATATCCATAGATGCCGGTGCCCCTTCAAGCAGTTCATTCACGCTCTCCTTCAGCAATCGCCAGGCGCTGCGCAAGACCAGACACGACACCAGCACGGACAGAATCGGATCGACAGGCGTCCAGCCGGTGTAGAGGATCACCAGCGCGGCGACAATCGCCCCGACTGAGCCGAGCAAATCACCCAGAACATGCAGAGCCGCAGCGCGCACGTTGAGGTTCTTTTCCCCGCTGCCGCGGTGCAAAATCCAGAAGGCGAGGATATTCGCCAGCAGCCCCGCCACGGCAATCACCATCATTGTCGCCCCGGCGATCGGCTGCGGGTGTCTGAATCGCTGTACGGCCTCCCAGACGATAAGAACGGTAATGACCACCAGCGCAATAGCGTTAACAAACGCGGCGAGGGTTGTCAGCCTCAGCCAGCCGAAGGTATGGCGCGCATTGGGAGGACGACGCGCAAACTGCACCGCCAGCAGGGCGAAGAGCAGCGCTGCGGCATCGGTCAGCATGTGTCCGGCATCGGCCAGTAGCGCCAGAGAGCCGGAAATCAGGCCGCCAATGACCTCGATAATCATAAACGTTGCGGTAACGCCAAAGGCCAGCATCAGTCGTTTAGCGTTGTCGTTGCCGGGAGAGGGTGAATGGGAATGGGAGTGAGCCATGTCTGCTTTCCTGATATGTTATTGTTTTTAGTGTAGCGTTTTTAATAGGTTACTCCAAAAAGAAAGGAGAGCCAGAGCTCTCCTTTTTCTTACCGAACACCCCCGTTACTGGGTGGTGCCATCGGTTTTGGTATTCGCATCGTTCCCTACTTTGTCATTAGGGTCAGGGCATTTGCCGTCCTTGCACATTGAGTTCTTATGAACCTCGTCCGAGCTCATATTGTCATGATTCATGGTGCCGGAACCGCTGCCGTTGGGATGCAGCATGGTGCCGCCGGTGTTGGTGTTGCCGGTATTAATCTGGCTGTTGTCGACATTATTCGGGGCGATATTCTGTTTCGCATCAGGTGCGGGCTGGCCTGCTGCCGCAGCGGCATTCGCATCACCGTTGCTGTCTGATGTGCCCGTTTCCGCGGCCAGGACGCTGCCGCTTGCCAGAGTAAGTGTGGCGGTCAGGAAGAGGGTTGCCAGTTTTGTCATTTTCATCATGGTGCTCCTGTTCTTGTCGTTACGCTGGATAA
The DNA here is from genome assembly GCF_014930495.1 of Enterobacter cloacae complex sp. S3. NCBI lineage: Bacteria > Pseudomonadati > Pseudomonadota > Gammaproteobacteria > Enterobacterales > Enterobacteriaceae > Enterobacter > Enterobacter cloacae complex sp. S3. The sequence goes on from NZ_JADBRD010000032.1 coordinate 3,921, forward strand.
CATTCTCCAACAGTGCATCTTTTTCTGAGGCGAAAGATTCCGCCTTACGGACTTACGTCAGTAGGGAATCGCGTTTAAGCGTGTAAAATTGGTTGTTACAGTTAAAAAGCTTAGGTTAGATCTCGTTTTTCGCTATTTTGTGGCGATTTTTAGGCGAATTCCAGGAATTATCTGCGTGAAGTGTAAAACCGTGTTTACACTTCCTGGTCGACAAGATAGATTGAAAGGATTGCTTTCATTACAAAAGATATGGCAGAGCTGGAAAGAAAATGAATTATCAGAACGACGATTTACGCATTAAAGAGATCAATGAGTTATTACCTCCTGTAGCGCTCCTTGAGAAATTCCCCGCCACTGAAAATGCCGCAAACACGGTTTCTCATGCTCGTAAAGCGATCCATAAGATCCTGAAAGGTAATGACGATCGTCTTCTGGTGGTGATTGGTCCGTGCTCCATTCACGATCCTGCAGCTGCGAAAGAGTACGCTGCCCGTCTGCTCACCCTCCGTGAAGAGCTGAAGGACGAGCTGGAAATCGTGATGCGTGTCTATTTTGAAAAACCGCGTACCACCGTGGGCTGGAAAGGGCTGATTAACGATCCGCATATGGACAACAGCTTCCAGATCAACGACGGTCTGCGCATTGCGCGCAAGCTGCTGCTGGAGATCAACGACAGCGGCCTGCCTGCGGCCGGTGAATTCCTCGACATGATTACGCCACAATATCTGGCAGACCTGATGAGCTGGGGCGCAATTGGTGCCCGCACAACCGAATCTCAGGTTCACCGCGAGCTGGCGTCCGGTCTTTCTTGCCCGGTGGGTTTCAAAAACGGCACTGACGGCACCATTAAGGTGGCTATCGACGCCATCAACGCAGCAGGCGCGCCGCACTGCTTCCTGTCCGTGACCAAATGGGGCCATTCCGCCATCGTTAACACCAGCGGTAACGGTGACTGCCATATCATTCTGCGCGGCGGCAAAGAGCCAAACTACAGTGCGAAACACGTGGCGGAAGTGAAGGTCGGGCTGGAAAAAGCCGGGCTGCCACCGCAGGTGATGATCGATTTCAGCCATGCCAACTCCAGCAAGCAGTTTAAAAAGCAGATGGAAGTGGGTGCAGACGTCTGCCAGCAGATTGCCGGCGGTGAGAAGGCGGTGATTGGGGTAATGATCGAAAGCCATCTGGTTGAAGGTAACCAGAACCTGGAAGGCAGCGAGCCGCTGGTGTATGGCAAAAGCGTCACCGATGCCTGCATTGGCTGGGACGATACCGATACCATCCTGCGTCAGCTGGCGAATGCGGTAAAAGCGCGCCGCGGCTGAATTCTCAGGCACAAATAAAAAAGCGCGGAAGGCTCCGCGCTTTTTTTTATGCCTTGCGAAAGTTACTTCGCTTTACCCTGGTTCGCGACAGCCGCTGCTTTCGCCGCGATCTCTTCTGCGTTACCCAGATAGTAGTGTTTGATTGGCTTGAAGTTTTCGTCGAACTCATACACCAGCGGTACGCCGGTTGGGATGTTCAGTTCGAGGATTTCGTCTTCACCCATGTTGTCCAGGTATTTCACCAGCGCACGCAGGGAGTTACCGTGAGCAGCGACAATCACGCGCTCGCCGCTTTTCAGGCGTGGCAGAATGGTTTCGTTCCAGTAAGGCACAACGCGGTCGATGGTCAGCGCCAGGCTTTCGGTGGTTGGCAGCTCAGCGTCGGTCAGCTTCGCGTAGCGCGGGTCGTGGCCCGGGTAACGCTCGTCATCTTTGGTCAGTTCTGGTGGAGTGATTGCGAAGCCGCGACGCCACTGTTTAACCTGCTCATCGCCATATTTCTCAGCGGTTTCCGCTTTGTTCAGGCCCTGCAGCGCACCGTAGTGACGTTCGTTCAGTTTCCAGGACTTCTCAACCGGCAGCCAGGCCTGATCCAGTTCGTCCAGCACGTTCCACAGGGTGTGGATGGCACGTTTCAGCACAGAGGTGTAAGCAAAATCAAAGCTGAAGCCTTCTTCCTTCAGCAGTTTACCCGCTGCTTTTGCTTCGCTTACGCCTTTCTCAGACAGATCAACGTCGTACCAACCGGTAAAGCGGTTTTCGTTGTTCCACTGGCTTTCGCCGTGACGCACCAGGACCAGCTTAGTTATAGCCATCTCTTACTCCTCAAGCATTTTTAGAATGATAACAATTCTCATTATATTGCCGTGGCTGTGCCACCAGCAACGCTTAACCCTAACCATAGCGAAAATAGTCTCTGAGTGTAAGATGCTTGTGAATCCAGGGTTATGATTTTGTCTGCGATCGGCGCTATTTTCAGCAAGGCGCGCAGAAAAAAGCCCTCCGGAGGGAGGGCTGGATATTAATGTGGAATAAAATGATATTCCGTCACGCTCACGTACTCTTTACCCGGACGCAGCACGCAGTCTGGCTGCGGCCATTCCGGATGGTTCGGGCTGTCCGGCAGGAACTCGCTCTCCAGCGCCAGGCCTTGCCAGTCGCTGTACTCATCGTGTTCGCGCGCCGTCGTCCCGCCGAGGTAGTTGCCTGAGTAAAACTGCAGTGCAGGGGCTGTGGTATAAACCGTCATCTGCAGTTTCTCATCCGCAGACCAGACCTGCGCGGCAGGCTGTTTCACATCGCCTTTGGCCTGGAGCAGGAAAGCGTGATCGTAGCCTTTCACCTTGCGCTGATCGTCATCACTCATGAAATCCTGGGCGATGGACTTCGCGCTGCGGAAGTCAAAGCTGGTGCCGCTCACGTCTTTAAGGCCCTGATACGGAATGCCCATCTCGTCAACCGGCAGATACGCATCCGCCAGGATCTGCAGCTTGTGCTCACGCACGTCGCACTGGTTACCGTCCAGATTAAAGTACGCGTGGTTGGTCAGATTGACCGGACACGGCTTATCGACCGTCGCACGGTATTCGATGGCGATACGGTTGTCGTCGGTCAGCGTAAAGCGCGCGGACGCGACAAGGTTCCCCGGGAAGCCCTGATCGCCATCAGGCGAATCCAGCGAGAACAGCACTTCGCCATCGTTTTGACGAACAATCTTCCAGCGGCGTTTATCAAACCCGTCCGGTCCGCCGTGCAGCTGGTTCTCACCCTGGCTTGGAAGCAGGGTGTACTGCACGCCGTCGAGTTCAAAACGGCTCTTCGCGATGCGGTTAGCATAGCGACCAACGGACGCGCCCAGATAGGCGGACTGATTGATGTACTGCTCAGGCGAGGCGCAGCCGAGCAGGGTCTCGCGCACGCTGCCGTCCGGCATCGGTACGCGGGCAGAAAGAAGGGTTGCCCCCCAGTCCATCACCGTAACGACCATCCCCGCGCTGTTGCGCAGGGTTAACAGGCGATACGGCAGACCATCCGGTGCAAGGGTAGGTGTTTCGTTTAGCACTGTCCGGCTCCTTGTGATGCTTTACAAACATAGAAGGTTTCTTTGATGCCCGTTTTTGCTTCGTACTGCTTCGCCACGGCATCCTGTACGGCAGGGACCAGCTCTTCTGGCACCAGCGCAACGATGCAGCCGCCAAAACCGCCGCCCGTCATGCGCACGCCGCCTTTGTCGCCGATAGTGGCTTTAACGATGTCCACCAGGGTGTCGATCTGCGGAACGGTGATTTCAAAATCATCGCGCATGGAGGCGTGAGATTCCGCCATCAGCTCACCCATGCGTTTCAGGTCACCTTTCGCCAGCGCGGACGCGGCTTCAACGGTACGGGCATTTTCCGTCAGCACGTGACGAACGCGTTTGGCGACAATCGGATCCAGCTCGTGCGCCACTTTGTTAAATTCATTGAGCGTCACGTCGCGCAGGGCAGGCTGCTGGAAGAAGCGGGCGCCGGTTTCGCACTGCTGGCGGCGGGTGTTGTATTCGCTGCCCACCAGCGTGCGCTTAAAGTTGCTGTTGACGATCACCACAGCCGCGCCTTTCGGCAGGGGAACGGCTTTGGTTCCCAGCGAGCGGCAATCAATTAACAGGGCATGCTCTTTTTTGCCCAGCGCGGAGATCAGCTGGTCCATAATGCCGCAGTTACAGCCCACGAACTGGTTTTCTGCTTCCTGACCGTTCAGGGCGATTTGCGCGCCGTCCAGCGGCAGATGATAAAGCTGCTGGAATACGGTACCAACCGCGACTTCCAGCGACGCAGAGGAGCTTAAGCCCGCACCCTGCGGCACGTTGCCGCTGATAACTAAATCCGCACCGCCAAAGTTCTTGTTGCGCTTCTGAAGGTGTTTCACCACGCCGCGCACGTAGTTAGACCACTGCTGGCTGTCGTGCGTCACAATCGGGGCATCGAGGGAAAACTCGTCCGTCTCATTACCGTAATCCGCCGCAATCACGCGAACTTTACGGTCGTCGCGCTTCGCACAGCTGATGACGGTCTGGTAATCAATGGCGCACGGCAGCACGAATCCGTCGTTATAGTCGGTGTGTTCACCGATCAGGTTAACGCGGCCTGGCGCCTGGATAACGTGGGTGGCAGGGTAGCCAAATTTCTCAGCAAACAGGGATTGGGTTTTATCTTTCAGACTCATTTTTTTTAGACTCCTGATTCGCGATAGTGGACGTCGCTAACGGCACGCAGACGTTCTGCCGCCTGTTCCGCCGTCAGGTCACGCTGGGTTTCCGCCAGCATTTCATAGCCCACCATGAATTTACGTACCGTCGCAGAGCGCAGCAGCGGCGGATAGAAATGGGCGTGCAGCTGCCAGTGTTGATTCTCTTCGTCGTTAAACGGGGCGCCGTGCCAGCCCATGGAGTACGGGAAAGAGCACTGGAAGAGGTTGTCGTAACGGCTCGTGAGCTTTTTCAGCGCCAGGGCAAGGTCGTCGCGCTGCGCGTCGCTAAGATCGGTGATGCGCTGCACGTGCGCTTTCGGCAGCAGCAGCGTTTCAAACGGCCAGGCGGCCCAGTAGGGGACGACGGCCAGCCAGTGTTCGGTTTCCACCACGGTGCGGCTGCCGTCGGCCAGCTCGCGCTGGGTGTAGTCCACCAGCATCGGCGAACCGTTTTCAGCAAAATACGCTTTCTGCAGACGGTCTTCACGCTCGGCTTCGTTAGGCAGGAAGCTGTTCGCCCAGATCTGGCCGTGCGGGTGCGGGTTAGAGCAGCCCATGGCCGCGCCTTTGTTTTCGAACACCTGCACCCACGGATAGCTCTGCCCCAGCTCTGCGGTTTGCGCCTGCCAGGTGCTGACGACCTCTTTCAGCGCGTCCACGCTCAGCTCCGGCAGCGTTTTGCTGTGATCCGGCGAGAAGCAGATCACGCGGCTGGTTCCGCGCGCGCTTTCGCAGCGCATCAGCGGATCGTGGCTTTGCGGCGCGTCCGGCGTGTCGGTCATCAGCGCGGCAAAATCGTTGGTGAACACGAAGGTGCCTTTGTAGTCCGGGTTTTTATCCCCGGTGACGCGCGTGTTGCCCGGACAGAGGAAGCAGTCCGGGTCGTGCTGTGGCAGCGTCTGTTTTGCAGGCGTCTCCTGCGCGCCCTGCCAGGGGCGCTTGGCGCGATGCGGAGAAACCAAAATCCATTGCCCGCTTAACGGGTTAAAACGACGATGCGGATGATCGACGGGGTTAAATTGCGTCATGACGGATCCTTAGTCCGGATAGCCTTGCGGGTGGCGTGACTGCCAGTGCCAGGTATCCTGTGCCATTTCATCAAGCGTGCGCGTCACACGCCAGTTAAGCTCTTTGTCGGCTTTGGTGGCATCGGCCCAGTAAGCAGGCAGGTCGCCATCACGACGCGGAGCGAAGTGATAGTTCACCGGCTTGCCGCAGGCTTTGCTGAAGGCGTTAACCACGTCCAGCACGCTGCTGCCGACCCCGGCGCCGAGGTTGTAAATATGCACGCCCGGTTTGTTGGCCAGCTGCTGCATGGCCGCAACGTGACCGTCGGCCAGATCCATCACGTGGATGTAGTCGCGCACGCCGGTACCGTCTTCGGTCGGATAGTCATTGCCAAAAATCGCCAGCGAGTCGCGGCGACCCACGGCAACCTGGGCGATATACGGCATCAGGTTGTTCGGGATGCCCTGCGGATCTTCCCCCATATCGCCTGACGGATGCGCGCCGACCGGGTTGAAGTAGCGCAGTAAGGCGATGCTCCACTCCGGCTGTGCTTTTTGCAGGTCGGTCAGGATCTGTTCCACCATCAGCTTGCTTTTGCCGTACGGGCTTTGCGGTGTACCGGTCGGGAAGCTTTCAACGTAAGGGATTTTGGGCTGATCGCCGTAGACGGTGGCGGAGGAGCTAAAGATGAAGTTTTTGACGTTCGCCGCGCGCATGGCGGAGATGAGACGCAGAGTACCGTTGACGTTATTGTCGTAATACTCGAGCGGCTTCGCAACGGATTCACCGACCGCTTTCAGACCCGCGAAGTGGATCACCGCTTCGATGGCATGGTCGTGAAGGATCTCGGTCATCAGCGCTTCGTTGCGGATGTCGCCTTCCACGAAAGTCGGTTGTTTACCGCCAAGGCGTTCAATCACCGGCAGCACGCTGCGCTTACTGTTGCACAGGTTGTCGAGGATGATGACGTCGTGACCGTTTTGCAGCAGTTGCACGCAGGTATGACTACCTATGTAACCGCTACCACCTGTTACCAGAACTCGCATATTTCGCTCCATTGGGCTTATGGTATGTAATAACCATAGCATAACAGAGACGCAAAAAGTGTGACATGGGATAAAATAGTGGAATCGTTTACACTCGTTTTCACACTCGCTTTTTCAATGACTGAGTGCATTCTAGATCAAAGAGATAGCCATGTATTGATGCAAGTTATCTGAAAAAGAGGAGGGCAGAGCCCTCCACGGTTAATCGACGTTACTGAGAAGGTAGCGATAACCCTCACCGTCCGGCACAAACTCCAGGCGATGCGTGATGCAGGCGGGGGCATCTTCGGCATGATGTGAAACGAACAGCAGCTGCGTTTCACCTTCGCTAATCAGCACGTCCACAAAGCGGCGGATAAGCTGGCGATTCAGCGGATCGAGTCCCTGCAGCGGTTCGTCGAGGATCAGAAGCGTAGGGTGTTTCACCAGCGCGCGAACGATCAGGGCCAGACGCTGCTGTCCCCACGACAGACTATGAAACGGTGCGTCAGCGACCCGGTTGTCCATGCCCAGGATATCCAGCCACTGCTGGGCGAGCTTGTGTTGTTTGTCAGACACCGCCTGATAAATACCGATGGAATCAAAATACCCGGAAAGGATCGCGTTGCGTACCGTGGTACTGACCCGGTAATCCAGATGCAGGCTGCTGCTGACGTAGCCGATATGTTTTTTAATATCCCAGATGGTTTCGCCGCTGCCGCGACGCCGACCAAACAGCGTCAGATCGTTGCTATAGCCCTGCGGGTGATCGCCGGTTATCAGGCTCAGCAGCGTGGATTTTCCCGCGCCGTTAGGTCCGACGATCTGCCAGTGCTCGCCGGGATTGACCGTCCAGCTAAGACGGTTAAGGATCGGGCGATCGTCATAAGAGACCATCCCATCCCGCAGCACGATGCGTGGCTGGTGGGGATCGAGCGCATGGCGGGCCGAAGGGGCGTCAGGTTCCGGAAGCGTAATTCCGTCGAGTTGTTCACTGTGCGCGAGCTGGGCAATGAGCGCCTGCTTGAGAAGCGCTGTTTTTTCACCGGTCTCGGTCAGGTTACAGTCGGCCAGTACGCCCGCGTGCTGAATAAAATCCGGAATTTCATCGAAGCGGTTAAGCACCAAAACCAGGGTATATTCCTGCTGATTAAGCGACTCCAGCAGGGCCGCCAGCTGCGCACGGGACTGCACGTCAAGGCCGTCAAAGGGTTCGTCGAGGATAAGCAGCTCGGGCTCGCTCATCAGCGCCTGGCAAAGCAGCGTTTTTCGCGTCTCGCCGGTTGAAAGGTATTTAAAGCGCCGGTTGAGCAGGGCGGTGATGCCGAACCGTTCTGCCAGACGCTGACAGCGGGCGGGATCTTTCACCTCATCCTGAATAATTTCCGCCGTCGTACGGCCGGTATCTTCTTCGCCAGGGCTGAGTAAATCAGTGTTATTGCGCTGCCACTCGTCGCTTACCAGCTTTTGCAATTGTTCAAATGACAGGCGCGTCAGGCGCGTAAAGTCGCCCTGGCATTCGCCCTTGAGGAGGGGGAGCTCGCCGGCCAGCGCGCGGGCCAGCGCGGATTTACCGCTGCCGTTAGTGCCGACAAACGCCCAGCTTTCACCCGCGCGTATCGTCAAATCAGCAATCGTCAGCGTTCGGGTATCGCTAAGACGAAACGTGCCTTGCGAAATATGCAATGATAACATGGTTTATCCCTGTTTTTGCAGCAACAGATATCAGGGATACGCACTGTCGGCGCGATTGTCAATGCGCTCAGCACAATGTGGCGATAATCACCCGGTCTGCGTTGAACCAGGCGGTAACGACAGAACCTTCTTCTAAACCGTCCGCTTCGCTAAGCGGTATCGTCGCGCAAAGCGGTTGCCCGTCTGCGAGGGTCATCAGCACTTCGCACTGCGCCTGGCCGCGTTCGATATGGCTAATAGCGCCCTGGAGCTGGTTATCGGCCGCCTTTGCGGCGTTGGGATCGCGCGTGATATTGACCCACGGCGCTTTCAGCAGCACCAGCACCTCTTTACCTTCATCGAGCTCAAGGCGCTCTGCGCTCTGCGCCGTTATTGCGGCTTTCAGACGGGTGGTGCCATCGGCAAGCAGGATCTCAATATGCTGCTGTACCTGGAGATTGTCGCGCGCCGTCACCGTTCCAAACCACTGGTTGCGGGCGCTGGTTTGTAACGAGAAGCGGGAAATGGCGGCCAGCAAGCTGTCCAGCGGAACGTTATCGTCGTCGCTCAACACATCGAACGCCTTTTGCTGGATCTGGGCCAGCAGATCGTAAAGCTGAATAAGGCGCTGGCCATAGCGCGTCACGATCGCACCGCCGCCGCCTTTGCCGCCTGTGGCTCTGTCCACCAGCGGGTGTTCGCTCAGGGTGTTCATTTCGTTGATGGCGTCCCAGGCACTTTTGTAGCTGATGCCCGCGTTTTTCGCCCCCTGGCTAATCGAGCCCGTTTGTTCTATTTGTTTAAGCAGGGCGATACGTCGCGGATCGGCGAAAAGCTTTTGCTGAAGTCGTAGAGTGAGAAGAATTTCGGCCTGCATAACAGTGTCCTGGCAAAAAGAGTATTGTGACCCAAATGGTGCAGGGCGCAAAGGGTACCGCACAAAAGGGGATGTTTTTCTCACTTGAAAGGGTAGAATGAGCCGTTCACAATATCTGGAGAAAACCATGTTAGAGTTGTTGAAAAGTCTGGTATTCGCCGTGATCATGGTACCAGTAGTGATGGCCATCATCCTCGGTGCCATCTACGGCCTGGGTGAAGTGTTCAACGTCTTTTCGAACATTGGTCACAAAGACCAGGCTAAAAAGCAGCATTGATTCCCCACAAAACGCCCGGCGAGTCCGGGCGTTTTGCTCTCAAGATTTTCCCGTCTACGCCGATATTATTTAACGCATCACACCGGTTTACCCCTTCAGCGGTACGATTAAACGCTGGGATCTCCCTGACGTTATCGTTATATTAAGATGTATATAACGCTACTCACAGGAGTTACAGATGGCACGTTCATGGGTACGCCTTTTCGCAGGGGCAACGCTGACGCTTTCACTTACCGGACATGCGCTGGCGGACGAGGGTAAAATCACCGTCTTTGCCGCGGCGTCGCTGACCAACGCGCTGCAGGACATCGCGGCGGCGTATAAAAAAGAGAAAAACGTCGAGGTGGTTTCCTCTTTTGCCTCTTCCTCGACGCTGGCGCGCCAGATAGAAGCTGGCGCACCGGCGGATCTGTTCATCTCGGCTGACCAGAAGTGGATGGATTACGCGGCGGAGAAGAAATCGATTGATGCGACAACCCGCGAAACGCTGCTGGGGAATAGCCTGGTTGTCGTGGCGCCAAAAGCCAGCGCGCAGGCGGACTTCACCATCAACAAAGAGACCCACTGGACGAGCCTGCTGAACGGTGGCCGTCTGGCCGTAGGCGACCCGGAGCACGTTCCGGCGGGGATTTATGCCAAAGAAGCGCTGCAAAAGCTGGGTGCATGGGAGACATTGTCACCGAAGCTGGCCCCGGCGGAAGACGTGCGCGGCGCGCTGGCGCTGGTAGAACGCAACGAAGCCCCGCTGGGCATTGTGTATGGCTCTGATGCCGTTGCCAGTAAAGGTGTAAAAGTGGTCGCAACGTTCCCGGAAGACTCCCACAAGAAAGTGGAATATCCTGTTGCGATTGTTGATGGACATAAAAATGCGGCCGTGACGGCCTTCCGCGATTACCTGAAAGGGCCGGAGGCGTCCGCAATCTTTAAACGCTATGGATTTACGACTCACTGATGATATTGACCGATCCTGAATGGCAGGCTGTTCTGCTGAGCCTAAAAGTCTCTTCCCTGGCGGTTGCGCTGAGTTTGCCCTTTGGGATCTTCTTTGCCTGGCTACTGGTTCGCTGTCAGTTTCCCGGAAAAACGCTGCTCGACAGCGTGCTGCATCTTCCGCTCGTTTTGCCGCCCGTGGTGGTCGGTTACCTGCTGCTGATTTCGATGGGGCGACGTGGTTTTATCGGCGAGAAGCTCTATGACTGGTTTGGGCTGACGTTTGCGTTTAGCTGGCGCGGTGCGGTACTGGCGGCGGCGGTGATGTCATTCCCGCTGATGGTGAGGGCGATCCGCCTCGCGCTGGAAGGCGTGGACATGAAGCTCGAACAGGCGGCCCGCACGCTGGGCGCAGGGCGCTGGCGCGTCTTTTTCACCATCACGCTTCCGCTCACGCTGCCGGGCATTATTGTCGGGACGGTGCTGGCCTTCGCCCGCTCGCTGGGCGAGTTTGGCGCGACGATCACCTTTGTGTCGAACATCCCCGGCGAGACGCGAACCATCCCGTCGGCAATGTATACCCTGATTCAAACGCCGGGCGGTGAAGGCGCGGCGGCGCGGCTGTGTATTATTTCAATTGTGCTGGCGCTGGTATCGCTGATGGTGTCTGAATGGCTGGCGCGGCTCAGCCGCGAGCGGATGGGGAAATAAGCATGCTGGAACTCAATTTCACCCAGACGCTGGGAAACCATACCCTGACGCTTAACGAGACGCTGCCGGCAAGCGGAATCACCGCTATCTTTGGCGTGTCGGGAGCGGGAAAAACGTCGCTGATTAATGCCATCAGCGGCCTGACCCGCCCGCAGTCAGGCCGTATTGTCCTGAATGACCGCGTCCTGAATGACGTGGAGAACAAAATTTACCTCTCGCCGGATAAGCGCCGCATCGGCTATGTTTTCCAGGACGCGCGCCTGTTCCCGCACTACAGCGTGCGCGGCAACCTGCGTTACGGCATGGCGAAAAGCATGGCCGGGCAGTTTGACAAGCTGGTGACGCTTTTAGGCATTGAGCCTCTGCTCGACAGGCTGCCATCCTCGCTCTCCGGCGGAGAAAAACAGCGTGTGGCCATTGGCCGCGCGTTGCTGACCGCCCCGGAGCTGCTGCTGCTCGACGAGCCGCTGGCCTCGCTCGATATTCCGCGTAAACGCGAACTTCTGCCTTATCTACAGCGACTGACGCGCGAAATTAATATTCCGATGCTCTACGTCAGCCATTCGCTGGATGAGATCCTCCATCTGGCCGACAAGGTGCTGGTGCTGGAAGAGGGCAGCGTGAAGGCCTTCGGCAACCTGGAAGAGGTGTGGGGCAGCAGCGTAATGCACCCCTGGTTACCCCGGGAACAGCAGAGCAGCATTCTTAAAGTGAGCGTTCTGGAACATCATCCGCACTACGCGATGACCGCCCTGGCGCTGGGCGACCAGCATCTGTGGGTCAATAAGATCGACAAACCGTTACAGTCCGCGCTGCGAATTCGCATCCAGGCGTCGGACGTCTCGCTGGTGCTGCAGCCGCCGCTGCAAACCAGTATTCGAAATATTCTGCGCGCCAAAGTCGCGGAGTGTTTTGATGATAACGGGCAGGTGGAAGTGAAGCTTGAAGTCGGCAGCAGGACGCTCTGGGCGCGCATCAGCCCGTGGGCGAGGGATGAGTTAGGGATCAAACCCGGCCTGTGGCTATACGCGCAAATTAAGAGCGTCTCGATCACCGCCTGATTACAGCAGGTGGGTGTAAATGTACTGCGCGATGCTATCGGTGGTGTTGTCACCAATCACCACGTTGGCGCGGGCTTTTACCGCGTCGTCGGCATTGCCCATCGCCACGCCGGTACCGGCGGCTTCCAGCATGCTGATGTCGTTGTAGTTGTCGCCGAAGGCGATCACGTCACGCATCGACCCGCCCTGTGATTCCACATACTGCGTCAGGCGCTTGCCTTTGCTGTTGCCTTTGCGGGCAATATCCACCTGATCATGCCAGGACCATTCGCACTCCAGACCCAGCGTGTGTTCCACGTGTTTTGCGAAGGTATTCAGTTTGGTGGTGTCTTCATCGGTCAGGGCGAATTTCCAGATTGCCTCAACGTCCTGGGCTGCCTGACGCAGGGAGGAAACCTGGGTAAAGACCGGACGCTGTGCTTCAGGCAGGGACAACGCCCAGTTGCTGGTGCGCACCACATGGCCAGTAGGGCGCTCGTACACCATCGCGTTATCCACGTACATCAGGCCGTGAACGGCATGCTCATCCAGAAGATCGATCAGCTGCAGCGCCTGGGGAACCGGCAGCGGGTCGGATTCTAAAACCTTTTTTGCCTGATAATCATACAAATAAGTGCCATTACAACAAATTGCAGGTGTATCTAACGCCAGTGCCTGATAAAAAGGGTGAATGGCAACGTGATGTCGACCCGTTACGATAAGGAGTTGATATCCCACTTCCTGCGCGCGTTTTAGCGCCTCAAGGGAGGAGGGGAGAAGGGTTTTTTGCGGCGTCAGTAAGGTACCGTCTAAATCCAGAGCAATCACACGCGAGGTCATCTGTTTTCCCGGGTTAATATTGAATTTACGTTTTGATGGGATGGTACACCGAGAGGCGAACGCTTCAAAAGTCCTGTCGACAATTCAGCATTCACCGTCAAAAGTTAACTACTTTCATGCGCAGTGAGGAGTGAATATTCATGAAACAAACCGTTTATACCGCCAGTCCTGAAAGCCAGCAGATCCACGTCTGGCGTTTAAATACCGAAGGGACACTCACGCTGGTTCAGGTTGTTGATGTGCCAGGCCAGGTGCAACCGATGGTCATCAGCCCGGATAAACGTTTCTTGTACGTGGGTGTGCGCCCGGAGTTCCGCGTGCTGGCCTATCGCATTTCTCCGGACGATGGCGCGCTGACGTACACTGCCGAAGCCCCGTTGCCGGGCAGCCCAACCCATATCTCGACCGATCGTAAAGGCAACTTTGTCTTCAGCGGATCGTATAACGCGGGCTGCGTCAGCGTAACGCGTCTGGAAGATGGTATTCCGGTCGAAACCGTGGATGTGGTGGAAGGGCTTGAAGGCTGCCACTCGGCGAATATCTCTCCGGATAACCGCACGCTGTGGGTGCCTGCGCTGAAGCAGGATCGTATCTGCCTGTTCACCCTGAGCGACGATGGTCACCTGGTGGCGCAGAATCCTGCCGAAGTGACTACCGTTGAAGGCGCCGGTCCGCGTCATATGGTCTTCCATCCGAACCAGCAGTACGCCTACGTGGTCAATGAGCTGAACAGCTCTGTGGACGTATGGGAGCTGAAAGATCCAAACGGTCAGATTGAGTGCGTGCAGACGCTGGACATGATGCCGTCTGATTTCTCCGATACCCGCTGGGCGGCGGATATCCACATTACGCCAAATGGTCGCCATCTGTACGCCTGTGACCGTACCTCCAGCCTGATTACCGTCTTTAGCATCTCTGAAGACGGCAGCGTGCTGGCGATTGAAGGGTTCCAGCCAACGGAAACCCAGCCGCGCGGCTTTAATATCGATCACAGCGGTAAATACCTGATTGCGGCGGGGCAGAAATCCCACCACATCGCGCTGTATGAAATTAAAGGCGAGCAGGGGCTGCTGGAAGAGAAAGGGCGTTATGCCGTAGGCCAGGGGCCAATGTGGGTGGTGGTAAACGCTCACTAAGCGGCTAAAAACAAAAAACCTCGCGAATGCGAGGTTTTTTTATGCCCGGTAAACGCAGCGCCACCGGGCAAAACAGCTTACTGCTTCGGCTCAGCAACCACTTTGCTACCCAGACCGCGGTTGTTGTATTCCCACATGCGGTTGAAGTTAGCGTCGTTCAGGTTGCGCTGCACGTTCCCTTTATCATCCACCGCGCCGGTATTGCCGGAGAATGGACGTTTGGAGATCGCGGCATCAGCCCACGGCTTCGCCATGTTGAAGCCTTCATTGATCACGCTGTCGCGGATCACGACCTGACCGTTGGTCGCAGAGTCCACGTCCAGGGAGCGTCCCAGCTGCGCCACGCCGTCACCGGCAGCGTTAAAGCGGCTGTTCACGGCCAGGAAGCCGTAGAAGAGGTTAGACTGGGTTGCCGGAGCAAACACGTAACCTTCCTGCTGAGTGCGGGAGTTCACCACGCGGAAATCGGTATTATCAAACACCACCGCGCCGCGACCGGACACCAGATCCACGTCACCTTCAACGTAGCTGTTGGTCACCAGAGTACGGGTCAGGCGGTTATTCTGCAGGGTGTTCTGCACGCCGCTGTTGGTCACGAAGAAGGTGTTCTGACGGCCCAGAATGTTGACGTTGTTAATCTGCACCTTATCGCCATCGCTACGCAGCGCAACGGCCTGGTGGCTGCCGGCATCAACGCTGTCGCCCAGGGTATTCTGAATGGTCAGGTTCTGCAGCTGCAGACCGTTATTCTGAGACCAGAATACCGCCGAGCACATCACGCCAATGGTGGCGGAACGCTTGCTCTGGCAGTTATCAAACATATACCACGCAGGTTTGCCCGGCATATATTTACCGGCCGGATTCACCAGGTGACGCCAGGTGTTGCTGTCGATTTCGGAATCAATCGCCAGGCCAATTTTTACGTCGATCGCTTTTTCGCCCAGACCGTAAAGCGTAATGCTGCCAGGGGCCGCCGGAACATATACGGTGCCTTCATATTCACCCGGCAGGATCGCGATGTACTGGCGAGACGCGCTGTGTTTAGTGATGGCAGCATCAACCGCAGCCTGAATAGAGGTATGCGTTACGCCCTGCGCACCCGCCGGGCCAACCACGAAGTCAGGCTGTTTAGGCAGGTTGATAGAAGACGGTGTCCACGGCGCAGCGTTAGGATCCATCGCCGAGAAGTAGTGCGCACGATCGAAGTTCTTCGCTTCATCAGCGGACAAAATCGGGCGGGAGGCGGTACCGGGCGCAACCTGCTCAGAAGGGCGCTGATCCGGTGGTGTTGAACTGCATGCGGATAAGGTCACGCCAAAGGCGAGTGCTAACGCCAGACGGGAAATCCTGGAAATGTTCAAGGTAGAGCTCCTTGGTATGCAAGTCTTAAACGGGATAGACGAAATAGCCTGCTTTTTTATACTAAGTTGAGCGAAACGGGAAGATAAAAAGGGTAAAAGTTGCATTTTTAGCCCCGGAGCGGCAGGTAGGTGATCACAAATAAATAACATTTTCCGTTAAGGCGGTTGACAGTAGACGGTGGATGCAAATAAATGTCTATACAACCTAAGACAAGTGGAATGCCCCATGCAGCAGATTCATCCCGACGATGTAATATGGCGAAATGCGCGACTGGCTACGATGGCGCCGGACGTACCTGCGCCTTATGGACTGAAAGAGCAACACGCCCTGGTTGTGCGCGGCCACACTATTCTGGCCGCGATCCCTGAATCTGACATTCCTTCGGGACACCGACACTGTGTCGATCTTCAGGGGCGTCTGGTCACGCCTGGCCTGATTGACTGCCATACCCACCTGGTATTTGGCGGCGACCGCGCGGCGGAGTGGGAGCAGCGCCTGAACGGCGTCTCTTATCAAACCATCAGCGCCCAGGGGGGCGGGATTAACGCTACCGTGACGGCGACACGCAGCAGCTCAGCCGAAACCTTGCTGAAACTGGCGCAGCAGCGGCTCCTGCGTCTTATGAATGAAGGCGTGACGACCGTTGAAATCAAATCGGGATACGGGCTCAACGCCGAGGCCGAAGAGAAGATGCTTCAGGTTGCCCGCCAGTTGGGCCTCAATAATCCGATTGATATCAGCCCAACGCTGCTGGCGGCCCATGCGGTTCCGCCGGAATACCGGCAGGAGCCGGATGCCTACCTCACGCTGGTCTGCGAGCAGATACTGCCTACGCTGTGGCAAAAAGAGTTATATGAAGCAGTCGACGTGTTTTGTGAAAACGTCGGCTTTACCCCGTCGCAAACCGAGCGCCTCTTCAAGGCCGCCGCCGTGCTGGGTATCCCGGTGAAAGGGCATGTCGAACAGCTGTCGAATCAGGGCGGCGCGGCGCTGGTCAGCCAGTATAAGGGGCTTTCCGCCGATCATATCGAGTATCTCGACGACGCAGGCGTTCAGGCGATGGCGGAAAGCGGCACGGTTGCCGTCCTGTTGCCGGGTGCGTTCTATTTTCTGCAGGAGCGCCAGCGTCCACCGGTTGAACAGCTCAGAAAACAGGGCGTGCCGATGGCCGTCGCCACCGACTATAACCCCGGCACCAGCCCGTTTGCCAGCCTGCACCTGGCGATGAACATGGCCTGCGTCCAGTTTGGCCTGACCCCGGAAGAAGCCTGGGCTGGCGTCACGCGCCATGCCGCGCAGGCGCTGGGCCGTGGCGCAACCCACGGACAGCTCAGGGCAGGGTTTGTCGCCGATTTTATCGTCTGGGATGCACATCATCCGGTTGAGATGGTCTACGAGCCGGGACGCAATCCGCTGTATCAACGTATTTTCCGTGGGGAGGCAGTATGAGGTTATGGCGGCCCGTAGCCGAAACCGTCTGGCAGGGGCGCGATGACAGCGCCGAGGCCAGCAGTGCAAAGCGCATTTTCCAGACGATAAAGCAGCAGGGCCAGTTCACGCCGCTTTCATCCGGCATCGCGCTGATAGGCTTTGAATGTGATGAAGGGGTAAAACGCAATCAGGGCAGGCCCGGCGCCGTGCAGGCACCGGATATGCTGCGAAAAGCGCTGGCAAATATGGCAAGCCATGAGGGACATGACCGGCTGGCGGATATGGGCTCGGTGTACGTTGAAGGCCACGAGCTGGAAGCGGCACAGCAGGCGTTAAGCGATGCCGTCACGGCCTGTCAGCAGTCCGGGATGCGCACGCTGGTCTTTGGCGGCGGGCACGAAACCGCGTGGGCGCACGGTCGCGGCGTGCTGGAGGCCTTCCCGAACGAGCGGGTTGTCATTATCAACCTTGATGCCCATCTCGATCTGCGCAAGGCCGACCAGGCCACATCCGGCACCCCGTTTCGCCAGCTGGCGCGCTACTGCGATGAGCGCGGGCGGGAATTTCACTACGCCTGCCTTGGCGTGAGCCGGGCGGCGAACACGCTGGCGCTGTGGGACGAGGCCGAACGCCTGAACGTCACGCTGGTGGAAGATCTCCATTTCAGGCGCGATGCGCTATCCGCCCTGGAAAGGGTGCTGGCGCAGGCCGATCGTATCTATCTGACGATCGATCTGGACGTCCTCTCCGCCAGCGAAATGCCTGCCGTGTCCGCACCGGCTGCGTTAGGCATACCGGCGCTGGATCTTCTCCCGGTTATCGAACAAATCTGCCGTAGCGGTAAGCTACAGGCCGCCGATCTGGTAGAGTTTAACCCGCAGTACGATCGGGACGGACAGGGCGCTAAGCTAGCCGCCCGCCTGGCCTGGCAAATTGCTCACTGGTGGGCATAACACTATTCAAGGAGTCACGATGTTTTCACGCTCACCTCTGCCGCAGTCGAGCCCTCCCGCGCCTTTCTATGAAAAGGTGAAGCAGGCAATTAGCGAAAAAATCGCTACCGGCGTCTGGCGCCCGCACGATCGCATTCCTTCGGAGGCCGAGCTGGTAGCGCAGTTTGGTTTTAGCCGGATGACCGTCAACCGGGCGCTGCGCGAGCTGACCGACGAAGGGCTTCTGGTGCGCCTGCAGGGCGTGGGGACGTTTGTGGCGGAACCGAAAGGACAGTCGGCGCTGTTTGAAATCCGCAGCATTGCGGACGAGATAGCCGCGCGTAATCATCAGCACCGCTGCGAGGTGCTGGTGCTCGAAGAGACCCAGGCCAGCGCCGAGCAGGCCACAGAGCTTAACGTCAAGGAGGGAAGCCGCATTTTCCACTCCGTGATGGTGCATTTCGAAAACGACATTCCGGTGCAGATTGAAGATCGCTGCGTGAACGCTGAGCGGATACCGGACTATCTGAACCAGGATTACACCCAGACCACGCCGCACGCCTATCTCTCGCTCGTCGCACCGCTGACGGAAGGGGAGCACATTGTGGAGGCCGTGCGCGCCACGCCGCAGGAGTGCGAAAGGCTGCGCATTAAAGAGCACGATCCGTGCCTGCTGATCCGCCGTCGAACCTGGTCCTCGTCGCACATTGTGTCGCATGCCCGACTGCTTTTCCCGGGGAATCGCTACCGGCTGCAGGGCCACTTCATGTCATAAGTTTTATAAGCGTGATCGCTAACGCAATATAACAAAATTGTATCTTTTTTGTTAAATCTTACCTTGTGTGTGCTTGTCTATACAAGTATATCTAAATGCATCATCTGTCCCCTATGAGGAGCACACAATGTCGTCAGGTAAATACCGCCAGCAGGACGTCCGCGCCGCGCGCGGCACCACGCTTACCGCCAAAAGCTGGCTCACCGAAGCCCCGCTGCGCATGTTGATGAACAACCTCGACCCTGAGGTGGCGGAAAACCCCCACGAGCTGGTGGTCTACGGCGGCATAGGCCGCGCCGCGCGCAACTGGGAATGCTATGACGCAATTGTAAAATCCCTGACCGAACTCGAACACGACGAAACCCTGCTGGTACAGTCCGGCAAGCCGGTTGGCGTGTTCAAAACGCACAAAAACGCGCCGCGCGTGCTGATCGCTAACTCTAACCTCGTGCCGCACTGGGCCACGTGGGAACATTTCAACGAACTGGACGCGAAAGGGCTGGCGATGTATGGCCAGATGACCGCGGGTAGCTGGATCTACATCGGCAGCCAGGGGATCGTGCAGGGCACCTACGAAACCTTCGTGGAAGCCGGTCGCCAGCACTATAACGGCTCGCTCAAAGGCCGCTGGGTATTGACCGCAGGTCTCGGCGGCATGGGCGGCGCGCAGCCGCTGGCCGCCACGCTTGCCGGTGCGTGCTCGCTTAACATTGAGTGCCAGCAGAGCCGCATTGATTTCCGTCTGCGCACCCGCTACGTCGATGAGCAGGCAACCGATCTGGACGATGCGCTGGCGCGCATCAAAAAATACACCTCCGAAGGCAAAGCGGTGTCGATTGCCCTGTGCGGCAACGCGGCGGACATTCTCCCGCAGCTCGTCGCCCGCGGCGTGCGTCCGGATCTGGTCACCGACCAGACCAGCGCCCATGACCCGCTGCACGGTTACCTGCCAAAAGGCTGGACGTGGGAAGAATATCAGCAAAAAGCGGAAACCGACCCGGAAGGCACGGTACTTGCTGCGAAACGATCCATGGCCGAGCACGTCTCCGCCATGCTGGCCTTCAGCCAGATGGGCATTCCGACCTTCGACTACGGCAACAACATCCGCCAGATGGCGAAAGAGATGGGCGTGAATAACGCCTTTGACTTCCCGGGCTTCGTTCCTGCCTATATCCGCCCGCTGTTCTGCCGCGGCATCGGTCCGTTCCGCTGGGTTGCCCTGTCCGGCGACCCGGAGGACATCTACAAAACCGACGCCAAAGTGAAGGAGATCGTCGCCGATGACGAACACCTGCATCACTGGCTGGACATGGCCCGCGAGCGCATTAACTTCCAGGGCCTGCCGGCGCGTATCTGCTGGGTAGGGCTGGAGTGGCGTCAAAAACTCGGCCTCGCCTTCAACGAAATGGTGCGCAGCGGTGAAGTTTCCGCGCCGATCGTCATCGGCCGCGACCACCTGGACTCCGGCTCCGTCGCCAGCCCGAACCGCGAAACCGAAGCCATGCGCGACGGCTCGGATGCGGTCTCCGACTGGCCGCTGCTGAACGCTCTGCTGAATACCGCCAGCGGCGCGACCTGGGTGTCGCTGCACCACGGCGGCGGCGTGGGGATGGGCTTCTCCCAGCATTCCGGGATGGTCATCGTCTGCGACGGAACCGATGAAGCCGCCGCGCGTATCGCTCGCGTGCTGCACAACGACCCGGCCACCGGCGTGATGCGTCACGCGGATGCGGGTTACGAAATTGCCATTGACTGTGCCAAAGAGCAGGGCCTTAACCTGCCGATGATCCCTGCCACACAAGGAAAGCATTAATGAACGCATTAACACTCACTCCCGGCTCGCTGACGCTCAAGCAGCTGCGTAACGTCTGGCGCAAGCCGGTCACCCTTTCGCTGGATGCAAGTGCCCACGCCGCCATTAACGACAGCGTCGCCTGCGTCGAAGCCATCGTTGCCGAAGGGCGCACCGCCTACGGGATTAACACCGGATTTGGCCTGCTGGCGCAGACCCGCATCGCGACACACGATCTGGAAAACTTACAGCGTTCGCTGGTGCTGTCGCACGCGGCGGGCGTGGGTCAGCCGCTGGACGATGAGATTGTCCGTCTGATGATGGTGCTCAAAATCAACAGCCTGGCCCGCGGCTTCTCCGGCATTCGCCTGAGCGTGATTCAGGCGCTGATGGCGCTGGTCAATGCGGAAGTCTATCCGTGGATCCCGGCAAAAGGTTCCGTTGGCGCATCCGGCGATCTTGCGCCGCTGGCGCACATGTCGCTGCTGCTGCTGGGCGAAGGCAAAGCGCGCTGGCAGGGCGAGTGGCTTCCTGCGAAAGAGGCGCTGAAAAAAGCCGGGCTAAACCCGATCACCCTGGCGGCGAAAGAGGGGCTGGCGCTGCTGAACGGCACGCAGGCATCGACCGCTTTCGCGCTGCGCGGCCTCTTTGAAGCGGAAGATCTGTTTGCCTCGGCGGTGGTGTGCGGTGCGCTGACTACCGAAGCCGTGCTGGGCTCGCGCCGCCCGTTCGATGCCCGCATCCACGAGGTGCGCGGTCAGCGCGGGCAGATTGATGCCGCCGCGATGTACCGTCACGTGCTTACCGACACCAGCGAAATTGCCGATTCACACCATAACTGCGAGAAGGTTCAGGATCCGTATTCCCTGCGCTGCCAGCCGCAGGTGATGGGCGCGTGCCTGACGCAGCTGCGTCAGGCGGCAGAAGTGCTGCTGGTGGAGGCCAACGCGGTGTCCGATAACCCGCTGGTGTTCGCCCAGGAAAACGAGGTGGTTTCCGGGGGCAACTTCCACGCCGAGCCGGTGGCAATGGCGGCGGATAATATCGCCCTGGCGATTGCCGAAGTCGGCGCGTTGTCCGAGCGCCGCATCGCGCTGATGATGGATAAACATATGTCCCAGCTGCCGCCGTTCCTGGTGCGTAACGGCGGGGTCAACTCGGGCTTTATGATTGCCCAGGTGACCGCGGCGGCGCTGGCGAGCGAGAACAAAGCCCTGTCGCACCCGCACAGCGTGGACAGCCTGCCAACGTCAGCGAACCAGGAAGATCACGTTTCGATGGCGCCGGCTGCCGGGCGTCGCCTCTGGGAAATGGCCTCCAACACCCGCGGCGTGCTGGCGGTGGAATGGCTGGCGGCATGTCAGGGTGTCGATCTGCGTGAAGGGTTAAAATCCAGCCCGCTGCTGGAGCAGGCGCGTCATGCGCTGCGCGAGCACGTATCGCACTATGATGACGACCGCTTCTTTGCGCCGGATATTGATAAGGCGATGCAGCTTCTGGAAGAGGGAAGCCTTGTAGGACTGCTACCTTCAGTGCTGTGATTTTTGCCCTAACCCTCTCCCACAGGGAGAGGGAATTGTCCGGTTTTCTCCCTCTCCCTGTGGGAGAGGGCCGGGGTGAGGGCATCAGCCCGCACTATTATGAATACATCGCCGTAATCGACGCGCTCCCCAGCGAATGGAAATGCACGTTAAACCCTACCATCGCGCCGCTCGCCCCTTCATCGACCTCAATCTTCTCCACATCCAGCGCGTGCACCGTGAAGATATAGCGGTGGGTTTCCCCTTTTGGCGGCGCCGCGCCGCCGTAGCCCGCTTTACCAAAGTCAGTGCGCGTCTGAATGGCGCCTTCAGGCAGGGCAACCAGGTCTGAACCGGAACCCTGCGGCAGGACGCGCGTGTCGGCAGGCAGGTTCGCCACAATCCAGTGCCACCAGCCGGAGCCGGTCGGCGCATCCGGGTCGTAGCAGGTCACGACAAAGCTTTTGGTTCCGGCCGGAACCTCGTCCCACGCCAGGTGCGGGGAGATATTGTCTCCCTGATACCCCATGCCGTTGAATACGTGGCGTTCCGGCAGTTTTTCACCGTCGCGCAGATCTTTACTGATGATTTTCATACGGTTTACCCTCGTTGATCGCTCGTTCAGCAAGTGTAATGCATAGGGTTACATCGTGAAATGCGCGGGAATGTTAACGGCTGTTACAACCGCGTCGGTTAATTTACGCAGCTGCTCCGGCGTAATGCTGTACGGCGGCATCAGGTAGATAAGCTTGCCGAAAGGCCGCACCCAGACGCCCTGCTCAACGAAGAAGCGCTGCAGCGCCGCCATATTCACCGGATGGGTGGTTTCAATCACGCCGATGGCGCCCAGCACGCGCACGTCTGCCACAAAATTCGCGCCCGAGGCGGCATTCAGTTCATCTTTCAGCTGCGCCTCAATCGCCGCAACCTGCGTCTGCCACTCGCCGCTCTCCAGAATGGCAAGGCTTTCGCTTGCGACGGCGCAGGCCAGCGGGTTGCCCATAAACGTCGGGCCGTGCATAAAGCAGCCCGCCTCGCCGTCGCTGATGGTGTCGGCCACCTGGCGGGTCGTGAGCGTGGCGGAGAGCGTCATGGTGCCGCCGGTCAGCGCTTTACCCAGACACAGAATATCCGGCGCAATGCCCGCATGCTCGCAGGCAAACAGCCTGCCGGTGCGGCCAAAGCCGGTGGCGATCTCATCGGCAATCAGCAGAATGCCCTCGCGGTCGCACATCCTGCGAATGCGCCTCAGCCATTCCGGGTGGTACATCCGCATTCCGCCTGCGCCCTGCACAATCGGCTCCAGGATCACTGCGGCGATTTCATGGCGATGCGCCGCCATCAGCCGCGCGAAACCGACCATGTCCATCTCGTTCCACTCGCCGTCGAAGCGGCTCTGCGGGGCAGGGGCGAACAGGTTTTCCGGCAGATAGCCCTTCCACAGGCTGTGCATGGAGTTGTCCGGATCGCACACCGACATCGCCCCGAAGGTATCCCCGTGATAGCCGTTGCGGAAGGTGAGGAACCGCTGGCGCATTTCGCCCTTCGCGTGCCAGTACTGCAGCGCCATTTTCATCGCCACTTCCACCGCCACGGAGCCGGAATCGGCCAGGAACACGCACTCCAGCGATTCAGGCGTCATCGCCACCAGGCGACGGCATAAATCCACGGCGGGCTGATGGGTGATCCCGCCAAACATCACGTGCGACATCTGGTCAATCTGGGCCTTCATCGCCGCATTAAGGCGCGGGTGGTTGTACCCGTGAATGGCCGCCCACCACGAAGACATCCCGTCAACGAGCCGCTCGCCGCTGGCGAGGTGCAGCTCGCAGCCGTGGGCCGAGGCCACCGGATAGACGGGAAGAGGGCGGGTAGTGGAGGTGTAAGGGTGCCAGATATGCTGCTTGTCGAAGGCGAGATCGTCCTGGGTCATAATCGACTTGTAAACCATTTTGAAAAGTTTTAGGTTTACGAGTATAAACCGAACCGAAAATTAACAAAACCCTTTGGAGAAGCCCGATGGCTCACCACGCACGCTGGACGATGTCGCAAGTCACTGAATTATTCAACAAACCTTTCCTTGAGCTGATGTTCGAAGCCCAACAGGTGCATCGTCAGCACTTCGATCCGCGCCATGTTCAGGTCAGCACGCTGCTGTCGATCAAAACCGGTGCCTGTCCTGAAGACTGCAAATATTGCCCGCAGAGCGCGCGCTACAAAACCGGCCTGGAGTCCGAACGGCTGATGGAGGTGGAGCAGGTGCTCGACTCCGCTCGCAAGGCGAAAAACGCCGGTTCAACCCGCTTCTGCATGGGCGCAGCGTGGAAGAACCCGCACGACCGCGACATGCCGTATCTGGAACAGATGGTGAAGGGCGTGAAGGAGATGGGCCTCGAAGCCTGTATGACGCTCGGCACGCTGAACGAGGAGCAGGCGCAGCGCCTCTCTGCGGCGGGGCTGGACTACTACAACCATAACCTCGACACCTCGCCGGAGTTTTACGGCAACATCATCACCACGCGGACCTATCAGGAGCGTCTGGACACGCTGGATAAAGTGCGTGACGCGGGGATCAAGGTCTGCTCGGGCGGTATTGTGGGCTTAGGCGAAACGGTGAAAGACCGCGCGGGCCTGCTGCTGCAGCTGGCGAACCTGCCGACCCCGCCGGAAAGCGTGCCGATCAACATGCTGGTGAAGGTTAAGGGAACGCCGCTGGCGGATAACGACGACGTGGATGCGTTTGATTTTATTCGCACCATCGCGGTGGCGCGCATCATGATGCCGACCTCTTTCGTGCGCCTCTCTGCCGGTCGCGAGCAGATGAACGAGCAGACCCAGGCGATGTGCTTTATGGCCGGAGCCAACTCCATCTTCTACGGCTGCAAGCTGCTGACCACGCCGAACCCGGAAGAGGACAAAGACGTTCAGCTGTTCCGCAAGCTGGGGCTTAACCCGCATCAGACCGAAGTGCTGACGGGCGATAACGAGCAACAGCAGCAGCTGGAGCAGCAGATTTTCAACGCCGACACCGACCAGTTCTACAACGCGGCAGCCGTATGACCTGGCAGGCACGAATAAATACCGCGCTGGACGAACGCCGGGCGGCAGAGGCGTTTCGCGTTCGCAGGGTGGTGGAAAACGGCGCGGGCCGTTTTCTTACCCGCGAGGGGCGGCAGTTTTGTAATTTCTCCAGCAACGACTATCTCGGGCTGAGCCAGCATCCGGCCATCATCCGCGCCTGGCAGCAGGGTGCGGAGCGGTTTGGCGTGGGCAGCGGCGGCTCGGGACACGTCAGCGGCTACACCACCGCGCATCAGGCACTGGAAGAGGCGCTTGCCGACTGGCTCGGCTACCCGCGCGCGCTGCTGTTCATCTCCGGCTTTGCCGCCAACCAGGCGGTCATTACCGCCCTGATGGGAAAAGAGGACCGTATTGTCGCCGACCGCCTGAGCCACGCCTCGCTGCTGGAGGCTGCAAGTTTAAGCCCGGCGCAGCTGCGCCGCTTTGCCCATAACGATGCGGGGCAGCTCGCCGGGCTGCTGGATAAACCCTGCGACGGACAACAGCTGGCGGTTACGGAAGGGGTGTTCAGCATGGACGGCGACAGCGCGCCGCTTGCCGCGCTGCATGAGGCCGCAAAGCGGCAAAACGCCTGGCTGCTGGTCGACGATGCCCACGGCATTGGCGTAATGGGCGACGAAGGTCGCGGCAGCGCATACCAGCAAAACGTGAAGCCGGAGCTGCTGATCGTCACCTTCGGCAAGGGCTTTGGCGTCAGCGGCGCCGCCGTGCTGTGCAGCGATTCGGTCGCCGACTATCTGCTGCAGTTTGCCCGACACCTGATCTACAGCACCAGCATGCCCCCGGCGCAGGCCGTGGCGCTGTCTGCGTCGCTGGCGGTGATCCGCAGCGCAGAAGGGGATGAACGTCGTCAGCGGCTGGCAGAGCATATCTCCCGCTTCCGCAAGGGGTTAGCGGCGCTGCCCTTCCACAGCCCCGATTCGCAGAGCGCCATCCAGCCGGTGATTGTCGGCGAAAACGGCCGCGCGCTGGCGCTGGCACAGGCGCTGCGCGAGCGCGGGATGTGGGTGACCGCTATCCGCCCGCCAACGGTCCCGCCGGGTACCGCGCGGCTGCGCTTAACCCTGACGGCGGCGCATGACGCTCGGGATATCCAGACGCTGCTGGAGGCGCTCAATGACGCCGGTGAATAAGCAGGCCGTCGCGGCGGCATTTGGTCGGGCCGCGCAGAGCTATTCGCAGCACGATGAGCTGCAGCGTCAGAGCGCGGAGGGGCTTCTGGCCGCGCTTGGCGAAAACCGTTTTCCGCAGGTGCTGGACGCTGGCTGTGGTCCCGGCAGCAACAGCCGCTACTGGCGCGGGACGGGAAGCCAGGTCACGGCTATCGACCTCTCGGCCCAGATGCTCGACGAGGCGCGTCAGAGGCAGGCAGCGGACCATTATTTGCTGGCGGATATCGAGGCGATCCCGCTGGCGGATGCGCAGTTCGATCTGGTCTGGAGTCATCTGGCGGTCCAGTGGTGCAGCAGCCTGCCGCAGGCCTTGCGCGAGCTTTATCGCGTGGCGCGACCGGGCGGGAAGGTGGCCTTTACTACCCTGCTGGAAAGCTCGCTGCCGGAGCTGAATCAGGCGTGGAAAGCGGTGGATGAGCAGCCGCACGCTAACCGCTTTTTATCGCATGAGCAGGTGATGCAGGCGCTGGCAGGCTGGCGCTACCGCAGCACGGTGCAGACCATCACCCTCAATTTTAGCAATGCGTTCAGCGCCATGCGTTCGCTGAAGGGTATCGGCGCCACGCACCTGCACGCCGGGCGGGAGAAAAAACCGCTGACCCGGGGCCAGCTGCAGCGTCTGGAGCTGGCCTGGCCGCAGCAGCGGGGGCATTTCCCGCTCTCTTATCAACTTTTTCATGGGATTATCGAACGTGACTGAACGTTATTTTGTTACCGGCACGGATACGGAAGTGGGCAAAACGGTGGCCAGCTCGGCGCTGCTGCAGGCGGCACGACTGCTCGGAAAAAACACCGCCGGATATAAGCCCGTTGCTTCCGGCAGCGAGATGACGGCGGAAGGGTTACGCAACACCGACGCCCTGGTGCTCCAGCGTAACAGCACCCTTGAACTCGCCTATTCAGCGGTGAATCCGTACACCTTTGCCGAGCCGACCTCGCCGCACATCATTAGCGCTGACGAAGGTCGTCCGATTGATTTCACCGTGCTGTCAGCCGGGTTACGGACGCTGGAAAGCCAGGCCGACTGGGTGCTGGTGGAAGGTGCAGGCGGCTGGTTTACGCCGCTTTCGGAGACGCAGACGTTTGCTGACTGGGTGCAGGCCGAGCAGCTTCCGGTCATTCTGGTCGTCGGCGTCAGGCTGGGCTGCATCAATCACGCCATGTTGACCGCGCAGGCCGTACAGCAGGCCGGGCTGACGCTGGCGGGCTGGATAGCCAACGACGTGGTTGCGCCGGGTAAACGACATCAGGAGTATCTGGCGACGCTCAGGCGCGTACTACCCGCCCCGTGCCTGGGGGAAATTCCCTGGCTTGCTGACGGCGCGGAAAATGCCGACACCGGGCGTTATCTCGATCTCAGCGTCTTGCTTCCCGCGACATCCAGTGCGCGATAAGCTCGTCATCCAGTTCGTTAACGTGGCCCTGCGCCACGTTACGCCCGCGATAGAGCATGCAGAAACGGTCCGCAACCCGGCGGATAAACGACAGCTGCTGTTCCGCTAATAGCACCGTCATACCTAACTCCCGGTTTAAGCGCGCCAGCAGCTGCCCCAGCTTCTGGGCGAAGCTGTGTCCTGCGCCGTGCAGGGGCTCATCGAGGATCAGCAGGTGCGGACGGTTCACCAGCGCATTAGCCAGCGCCAGCTGATACTGATCGTCCGGAGAGAGCGTATTGGCGCGGGCCTGCCGCAATGCGTAGAGCGCCGGAAACAGGTCGTAAACGTCACTTTTCGCCTCCGGGTTGGGTTTCCCCATCGCCCGCATGGCGATATGCAGATTCTCCTCAATCGTTAACTGGGAGAAGATCCGCCTGTCCTGCGGGACATAGCCTATCCCCGGTCCTGAACGCTGTTCTGGCGGCAGGTTAAGCAAATCGCGCGGCGGCGCGCCCGCCTCGTGCCAGATGATGCTGCCGCTTTCAACGGGCACTCTCCCGGCGATGCAATTCATAAGGGTGGTTTTCCCCATCCCCGGCAGGCCAACGACGCCTGTACACATCCCTTGCGGAAAATCCAAATTCACGTTCCATAGCGTATGTTGGCTTCCGTAAAACTGATTCACAGCACGCAGACTCAACATCTTTTTCTCCTTAAAAATGTGTGTAGGTGAGGCTCGTGTTTGAATCTGCAAAACCCCTGCCAGAAACCGAAAAGTGTTCAAAAAAACGGCTTTTTTAGGAATGAATCACCAGAAAGCGGTTTATAAAAAACCGGATTGCACAGCGACGGTGCTGGAAGTGGTGAATTGTGGTGCAGAACCCAAAATGATGAAAATGTGAGCAAGATCCCATCGACTGGTTATGATTGACGCAACTGTTAATCATCAAAAAATAGCTATAAAAATTTTTTACTGCCGTCTCGTGGGAAAAACCGGGAATTTGCCGAGCGCCAGTCTGTATGGGCTGGAAGCAGTTATCCACTATTCCTGTGGATAACCATGTGCATTAGAGTTAGAAAACACGCGATAAGCGAGAGAAGACGCGGCTTACGCCCAAATTGGCGCGAAACGCGGCTTTAGAAAATATCGTTTATTATTTAATTGCTTAGATAAAAGCAATTCCCGTCATGAAAGTGTCACCCGTTGCCACAAAACTATCATTACCTGGCTTGACAAATGTTAAAAAAGAAAAAGTTCTGGGGATAACCTGACCTGACTGGTGTTTTATATTGTCACAGTCCAAATTTTGGCCGTTATCCCACTTATCATTCAGGCGCTATGCTAAATATCCTGACATGCCACTGGTTTTTCATCCAGTGTTTTTTACTGGCATTCCTGGCAACAACGAGTAAAATTACTCACCTGCCGCTTATAACGTCATCAGGTCGTCGCCCATGAGTAAACCGTTCAAATTGAATTCTGCTTTCCGTCCATCTGGCGATCAGCCTGAGGCGATCCGTCGTCTGGAGGAGGGGCTGGAAGACGGGCTGGCGCACCAGACGCTGCTGGGGGTAACCGGCTCGGGTAAAACGTTCACTATCGCCAACGTGATTGCGGATCTCCAGCGTCCAACGATGGTGTTGGCACCCAACAAAACCCTGGCCGCACAGCTTTACGGCGAGATGAAAGAGTTCTTCCCGGAAAACGCGGTGGAGTATTTCGTCTCCTACTACGATTACTACCAGCCTGAAGCCTACGTACCGAGCTCTGACACCTTCATCGAGAAGGATGCCTCGGTGAACGAACACATCGAGCAGATGCGTCTGTCGGCCACGAAGGCGCTTCTGGAGCGTCGCGATGTGGTCGTCGTCGCGTCGGTGTCCGCGATCTACGGTCTGGGCGATCCGGATCTCTATCTCAAGATGATGCTGCACCTGACGCAGGGGATGATTATCGACCAGCGCGCCATCGTCCGCCGTCTGGCGGAGCTGCAGTACGCCCGTAACGATCAGGCGTTCCAGCGCGGCACCTTCCGCGTACGCGGAGAGGTGATCGACATCTTCCCGGCGGAATCGGACGATATGGCGCTACGCGTCGAGCTGTTTGACGAAGAGGTTGAACGCCTGTCGCTCTTCGACCCGCTGACCGGACACGTTGAGTCGGTGATCCAGCGCTTTACCATCTACCCGAAAACGCACTACGTTACGCCGCGCGAGCGTATCGTGCAGGCGATGGAAGAGATCAAAGTGGAGCTGGCCGAGCGCCGTAAGGTGCTGCTGGCGAACAATAAGCTGCTGGAAGAGCAGCGCCTCAGCCAGCGCACCCAGTTCGACCTTGAGATGATGAACGAGCTCGGCTACTGCTCCGGCATTGAAAACTACTCGCGCTTCCTCTCCGGGCGCGGGCCGGGCGAGCCGCCGCCGACGCTGTTTGATTACCTGCCGGCAGACGGTTTGCTGGTGATCGACGAATCCCACGTCACGATCCCGCAGATCGGCGGGATGTACCGCGGTGACCGGGCGCGTAAAGAGACGCTGGTGGAGTACGGCTTCCGCCTGCCGTCAGCGCTGGATAACCGTCCGATGAAGTTTGAAGAGTTTGAGGCATTAGCGCCGCAAACCATTTACGTCTCGGCCACGCCGGGCAACTACGAGCTGGAGAAATCCGGTGAAGACGTTGTCGATCAGGTTGTGCGTCCGACCGGGTTGCTTGACCCAATTATTGAAGTTCGTCCGGTGGCTACGCAGGTGGACGATCTGCTCTCGGAAATCCGCGCCCGTTCCGCCATCAACGAGCGCGTGCTGGTCACCACGCTCACCAAGCGTATGGCGGAAGACCTCACCGAGTATCTCGAAGAGCACGGCGAGAAGGTGCGCTATCTGCACTCGGATATCGACACCGTGGAGCGCATGGAGATTATCCGCGATCTGCGTCTGGGCGAGTTTGACGTGCTGGTGGGGATCAACCTGCTGCGAGAAGGTCTGGACATGCCGGAAGTCTCGCTGGTGGCGATTCTGGATGCGGACAAAGAGGGCTTCCTGCGTTCTGAACGCTCCCTGATCCAGACCATCGGCCGTGCCGCGCGTAACGTCAACGGTAAAGCGATTCTGTACGGTGACAAAATCACCCCGTCGATGGCGAAAGCGATTGGCGAAACGGAGCGCCGACGCGAGAAACAGCAGCGTTACAACGAAGAGCACGGCATTACCCCGCAGGGGCTGAACAAGAAGGTGGTGGATATTCTGGCGCTGGGTCAGAACATTGCCAAAACCAAAGCGAAAGGCCGCGGCAAGGCGCGTTCAGTGGTGGAAGAGGATACCGTCGTGCTGACGCCGAAAGCGCTGCAGCAGAAAATCCACGAGCTGGAAGGGCAGATGATGCAGCACGCGCAGAATCTGGAGTTCGAAGAGGCGGCGCAGATCCGCGACCAGCTTCATCAGCTGCGGGATCTTTTCATCGCGGCATCGTGAGTAAAGCGTTGTTTTCTCCCTCTCCCCGTGGGAGAGGGCAGGAGGGAGGGCAACAGGCCGCACAAAACGAACCTAACCCAGCGCCTGAATCGCCTTCTCCAGGGCCTCGCGCAACAGGTGACGGTCATGGCGATATTTAATGTCACTCGCTTCCAGCGGCTCCTGCACCACCACGCGGTCGCCAATACCCGACACATCCACCTTCGGCCCGACCACGACGCCGTCGATAATTTTTTTACCGACGTACTGCTCCATTAAATCAAGTTTGTCAGCCAGCGACAGGCTCGCCGCCGCGGGGCTCAGTTCACGTCCCAGGTTACCGATGTAAACCATCGGGGCAGGGGTGCGGCGCAGCGCCTGCGCCAGCTCTTTTACCAGCAGAATGGGCATCAGGCTGGTGTAAAAACTGCCCGGACCGATCAGGATAAGATCCGCTTCCCCGATGGCCTCCACCGCTTCTCGCGTGGCGGGCACGCTCGGATAGGTCATTAACTCCGTTGGCGGCAGGATGAGCTGGTCGATATTCACTTCGCCGTACACTTCATGCCCTTCGGCGTCGATTGCCATCAAGTCAACCGGTTGTTCTGACATGGGGATCAGGAATGCGTCCACTTTGAGCAGATTACGGATTAAGTTGATGGCTTCCAGAGGCCTTACGCTCAGGTGATCGAGCGCCTTTAACATCAGATTTCCGAGGTTATGCCCGGAAAGTTCGCCATTACCGCCAAAACGGTACTCAAACATCGCCGACGCGACGCTCGGCTCGGTAATTAACTGGTTCAGGCAGTTGCGCATATCTCCCCAGGCAATGCCGCCTTCGGCACGTCGAATGCGCCCGGTTGAGCCGCCGTTGTCGGTGGTGGTTACTATCCCTGTCAGCCTTGAGCCGAGTGACGACAAAGAGGACATAACCCGGCCTAAGCCGTGTCCTCCGCCAAGAGCGACCACTCGGTCAAGATCCGCAAAAGTGCGATTGCGCATACGTATTCCTTATCACGTTCGATCGCGTAACAGTAACCTAACTACCCCTAAAAGACGATGCCTCACCCGATGCAAAATGACGTATATCAATGTGAAAATGCGGTTTTTAGGTATTCTGTAGCGAAAATGCAGGAACGATTCGCTATATAGATAATTATATAGCGTGAAGCGATAATGGCGTCGTCAGAATTTCCGCGCTACTATCGCCCTAACCACGTTTTCAAAATTGAAAACATACACTCTAGCCCTTGTGCCTGTGTCGAAAGATATGGCGCTCTGGCCGTGGCGAATTTGCCACCAGGGTACAGAAAGAAATGACTGTGCCTCCCGATCTGGAAAGGTGTACATGGCTTCACAACTTACTGATGCTTTCGCGCGTAAGTTTTATTACTTACGTCTGTCGATTACCGATGTGTGCAACTTCCGTTGCACCTACTGCCTGCCCGATGGCTACAAACCGGGCAGCGTCACCAATAACGGCTTTCTCTCCGTGGATGAAGTGCGCCGCGTCACGCGCGCTTTCTCTGAGCTCGGCACCGAAAAAGTGCGTCTGACCGGCGGCGAACCCTCCCTACGCCGCGATTTCCCCGACATCATCGCCGCCGTGCGTGAAAACGAACGTATCCGCCAGATTGCGGTGACCACCAACGGTTACCGCATGGCGCGTGACGTGGCGAACTGGCGCGATGCCGGGCTGACGGCGATCAACGTCAGCGTCGATAGCCTGGACGCTCGTCAGTTCCATGCCATTACCGGCCAGGATAAATTTCAGCAGGTCATGGACGGCATCGACGCCGCGTTCACGGCGGGCTTCGAAAAAGTCAAAGTCAACACGGTGCTGATGCGTGATGTGAACCATCACCAGCTCGATACCTTCCTGGCGTGGATCAAATCCCGCCCTATACAGCTGCGTTTTATCGAGCTGATGGAAACCGGCGAGGGCAGCGAGCTGTTTCGTCGCCATCACATCTCCGGCATGGTGCTGCGCGACGAGCTGCTGAAACGCGGCTGGATCCATCAAATCCGCCAGCGCAGCGACGGCCCGGCGCAGGTCTTCTGTCACCCGGATTATGAGGGTGAGATTGGGCTTATCATGCCCTATGAGAAAGACTTCTGCGCCAGCTGCAACCGCCTGCGCGTCTCCTCCGTTGGCAAGCTCCATCTTTGCCTGTTCGGCGACGGCGGCGTGGATCTCCGCGATCTGCTGGAAGACGATGCGCAGCAGGCCGCGCTTGAAGCACGTATTTCTGACGCGCTGACGCATAAAAAACAGACCCACTTCCTGCATCAGGGCAATACCGGCATTACTCAGAACCTGTCCTACATCGGCGGGTAATCAGCCTTAAGAAGGAATCAGAAGATGAGTCAGGTAAGCGCAGAATTTATCCCGACACGCATTGCTATCCTTACCGTTTCCGACCGCCGTGGCGAAGAGGATGATACCTCCGGCCACTGGCTGCGCGAGGCGGCCCATGACGCGGGGCATCACATCGTCGATAAAGCGATCGTGAAGGAGAACCGCTACGCCATTCGCGCTCAGGTTTCGCAGTGGATTGCGAGTGATGAGGTGCAGGTGGTGCTGATCACCGGCGGCACCGGCTTTACCGCAGGCGATCAGGCCCCTGAAGCGCTGATCCCGCTATTCGACCGCGAGGTGGAAGGCTTCGGCGAAGTGTTCCGCATGCTCTCCTTTGAAGAGATTGGTACCTCCACGCTCCAGTCGCGCGCCGTTGCCGGGGTGGCTAACAAAACCCTGATTTTCGCTATGCCGGGCTCGACCAAAGCCTGCCGCACCGCGTGGGAAAACATCATCGCCCCGCAGCTGGATGCCCGTACCCGTCCGTGTAATTTCCATCCCCATTTAAAGAAATAAGCTATGTCACAACTGACCCATATTAACGCCGCCGGCGAAGCGCATATGGTGGACGTCTCCGCCAAAGCGGAAACGGTGCGCGAGGCGCGCGCCGAAGCGTTCGTCACCATGCTGCCGGAAACCCTGGCGATGATTATCGACGGCAGCCATCACAAGGGCGACGTCTTTGCCACCGCCCGCATCGCCGGTATTCAGGCCGCCAAACGGACCTGGGATCTCATTCCGCTGTGCCATCCGCTGATGCTGAGCAAGGTGGAAGTGAACCTGCAGGCGCAGCCGGAGCATAATCGCGTGCGCATTGAGTCACTCTGCCGCTTAACCGGCAAAACCGGCGTGGAGATGGAGGCGCTGACGGCGGCCTCAGTCGCCGCGCTGACCATCTACGACATGTGCAAAGCGGTGCAGAAAGATATGGTGATTGGCCCGGTTCGCCTGCTGGCAAAAAGCGGCGGCAAATCCGGTGATTTTAAGGTGGACAGCCATGATTAAGGTGCTCTTTTTTGCGCAGGTGCGCGAGCTGGTGAATACCGACAGCCTGACGCTGGATGCGTCCTTCGAAAACGTCGCTACCCTGCGAGCGCATCTGGCGGCACAAAGCGACCGCTGGGCGCTGGCGCTCGACGAAGGCAAGCTGCTGGCCGCCGTTAACCAGACGCTGGTGGAATTCACCCATCCGCTGAACGCAGGGGATGAAGTGGCCTTCTTCCCGCCGGTTACGGGGGGCTAAGATGGCTGAAACCCGAATTCTGGTGAGTCCCGAGCGTTTTAACGTGGGGACCGAATACAGCTGGCTGGCGGAACGTGATGAAGACGGCGCGGTCGTCACCTTCACCGGCAAGGTGCGCAACCACAACCTCGGTGACAGCGTGAAGGCGCTGACGCTGGAGCACTATCCGGGGATGACCGAGAAATCGCTGGCGGAGATTGTCGACGAGGCGCGAGGCCGCTGGCCGCTTGGCCGCGTCACGGTTATTCACCGCATCGGCGAGATGTGGCCTGGCGAAGAGATTGTCTTCGTCGGGGTGACCAGCGCGCACCGCAGCAGCGCGTTTGCGGCAGGGGAGTTCATTATGGATTACCTCAAAACCAAAGCGCCGTTCTGGAAGCGCGAAGCCACGCCGGAAGGTAACCGCTGGGTAGAATCGCGCGACAGCGATAAACAAGCCGCCAGCCGTTGGTAGTCGGTTTACGTGGATGTGTTAATCTTAACGTGTGTGTCTACTTAATCTTAATCAGGAGTGAATCATGGACCGATTTCCGCGTTCCGATTCAATAGTACAGCAGACCCGTAGCGGCCTGCAGACGTATATGGCTCAGGTGTACGGCTGGATGACGGTTGGCCTGCTGCTTACCGCGTTTATCGCGTGGTATGCGGCGAACACGCCTGAACTGATGATGTTTATCTTCTCCAGCAAAATCACCTTCTTTGGGCTGATTATCGCGCAGCTGGCGCTGGTGTTTGTGCTTTCTGGTCTGGTGCAAAAGCTGAGTGCCGGAATGGCGACTACGCTGTTTATGCTCTATTCGGCGCTAACCGGGCTGACGCTTTCCAGTATCTTCATCGTTTACACCTACTCCTCCATCGCCAGCACCTTCGTGGTCACCGGCGGGATGTTCGGTGCGATGAGCCTGTACGGTTACACCACGAAGCGCGATCTGAGCGGTTTCGGCAGCATGCTGTTTATGGGGCTGATTGGGATTGTGCTGGCGTCGTTGGTAAACCTGTGGCTGAAGAGCGACGCGTTGATGTGGGCCGTAACCTACATCGGGGTGGTGATCTTCGTTGGGTTGACGGCGTATGACACCCAGAAGCTGAAAAACATCGGCGAGCAGATCGACGTACGCGACAGTTCGAACCTGCGCAAATACGCGATTCTGGGCGCGCTGACGCTGTATCTGGACTTCATCAACCTGTTCCTGATGCTGCTGCGGATTTTCGGCAACCGTCGCTAAGGTTGTTTTGCCGGGATGCGGTCTGGTGCCCTCACCCTGACCCTCTCCCGTGGGAGAGGGAACAAACACTAAAAACGGCAACAAGGTTGCCGTTTTGCTTTTATTTCGCTAACGCCTTCTCGTTCTTCGCTCTCAGCTTTTTCGCCCGACTCTCCAGCACCAGATAACACACCGTTGCCAGCGCCAGCGGCAGGAAGTAATACAGCATGCGGTACGCCAGCAGGGCGGCGATAATCGTTCCCTGAGAGACATGCTCCCCGGCCAGCAGGGCAATAAATACCGCCTCCAGCACGCCGATCCCCGCCGGAATATGCACAATCACGCCCGCAATACTGCTCACCAGCAGCACGCCCAGCACGAAGAAGTAATTGACGTCCTCGCCAATCAGCAGCCAGATAATCGCCCCCATCGCCATCCAGTTGGCGCTGGAGACGGCCATCTGCAGCACCGCAAACTTCCACGAGGGCAGCACCAGCTTTTGCCCCTTAATGGTCATATGGCGGCGTCTGGCAAAGGCGCAGGCCCACAGATAAACGGCGATAATCAGCAGCAGTACGATGCCCAGAATGCGCAGCGTAGCCTCATCGATATACCAGTGCGCGGGCAGCTGCACCACGCCGATGGTGAAGATCACCCCGCCGAGCAGAATATAGCCCAGCCAGTTGGTGGTGATGCTTAACGAGAAAATGCGCGTGATGGTCCCGCCCGGCAGGCCGAGCCGCGAGTAGAGGCGATAGCGCATGCCAATGCCGCCGACCCAGGTGCTCAGCGTCAGGTTGAAGGCGTAGCAGATAAACGACACCAGCATAACCTGACGTTTGGCCAGCTTGTGGCCGCAGTAAGCGCGGCCCAGCAGGTCATAACAGCCGTACATCAGGTAGCTGACAATAACCAGCCCCACAGCGCCCAGCAGCACCATCCGGTTATAGTTGCGGATGACTTTCCACACCTCTTCCCAGTCAACTTTCTGCGCGTAGACCACCAGCAGAACCGCGACCGCAATAAAAAACAGCCAGGTCAGGATCTTTTTTGCCAGCCGCCAGCGCGGATGCGATTTCGACATCAGGGTTTGCCTCCGTCTTCCGCTTCAATACGGTCCTGGGTTTCCATTTCGGGCTGTACCGGCGGGTCCACCTGCGCAAGCTTAGGCGTATGCGCCGGCAGCCAGCCGACCATGGCCGGGAAATGACGCAGAAAGTGGAACACCACCACGCTGATGCCCAGGTTCCACCAGGTGCGTTTGGGAACCATGGATTCGTCCACGCGCACGCAGTCGTTAACGATCAGCGCCTGCAGGTTATCCCGCAGGGTCTGGTTAAACTGGCGATCGTGAATGATCAGGTTAGCTTCGAGATTGAGCGATAAGCTCAGCGGATCGAGATTACTGGAACCCACGGTGGCCCAGTGATCGTCCATCAGCGCCACTTTGCCGTGCAGCGGTCGGCGGCGATATTCGTAGATCTGTACGCCGCCCTTCACCAGGTAGTTATACAGCAGGCGTGCGCCGACTTTGACGATAGGCATATCCGGCTCGCCCTGCACAATCAGCTTCACGCGAACCCCGCGTCGGGCCGCATTGCGCATGGCGTGCAGCAGACGATAGCCGGGGAAAAAGTAGGCGTTAGCAATAATCACTTCGCGCTTCGCGTTGGCGAGCATCTTGAGATAATGACGTTCAATGTCGTCCCGGTGCTCGCCGTTATCCCGCCAGACGAAAAGGGCCTGCGCTTCGCCGGGCTTCCGGTTCTCTTCCGGGCGATGGCGGCGTCTCCACCAGCGGCGAACGGCCTCTTTACCCGGCAGGTTCTCCAGCTCAAACAGTAAGATGTCCTGAACCACGGGGCCTTCAATGCGAATAGCGTAGTCCTGCTTCGCCTCCGGGCCGTAGTCGGACATATGCTCAGCGGAGTAGTTAATGCCGCCGACAAACGCCACCGTCTCGTCCACCACCACTATTTTGCGATGCATCCGGCGGAAAAGATTGGTGCGCATGCCGAACAGGCGAGGGCCGGGATCGTAGTAGCGGAACACCACGCCTGCGGAGGTCAACTCATTCACAAACGTATCGCTGAGATCCGGCGAGCCATAGCCATCAAGCAATACTTCAATTTTGACGCCGCGCCGGGCGGCGCGCAGCAGCACGCCATGCAGCTGCTTGCCGACGTCGTCTTCGAACCAGATAAAGGTTTCGAGGATCACCTTCTGCTGTGCATGGTCAATCGCTTTAAACACGGCCGGATAATACTCGTCCCCATTGACCAGCAGCGTGATTCGGTTGCCTTCCTGCCAGGAACATTTCATAGGTGGATCTCCGCGCTGAGCGGGGCATGGTCGGAAAGATGTCGCCAGTTAAGGAGCGCCAGGGCGGTCGGGCTGCTGGCGTGGGCATTTTTCACGTAGATGCGGTCAAGCCGAAGCAGCGGGAAACGGACCGGGAAGGTGCGCGCAGGCCTGCCGTTGGCGCGAGTAAAAATCTCTTCCAGCCCGGCATCCACTTTCAACGGATGGTTTGCCCGCTGTCTCCAGTCGTTGAAATCGCCCGCTACCACCACCGGTTCACCTTCGGGAAGCGCGTTGGCCCATTCGGCCAGCATTTTCAGCTGCGCCTGACGATGGGCTTCGCGAAGGCCCAGGTGAACACAGCCGACATGGACAGGTCGCTCGAGGTCGGGCGGCGTAATGCGGCAGTAAAGCAGGCCGCGTTTTTCGCTTTCCCCGACGGAAACGTCGCGGTTTTCGTAATGTTCAATGGGGTAGCGGGACAGCACCGCGTTTCCGTGATGCCCTTCCGGATAGACCGCGTTGCGGCCATAGGCGTAGTCACTCCACATGGTGTCGGCCAGAAATTCATAGTGCGGCGTGTCGGGCCAGTTCTCAAAGTGGAGCGGATGCACTTCGTGTGCGCCCATCACCTCCTGCAGGCAGACAATATCCGCGCTGACGGTGCGTACCGCGTCGCGCAGCTCCGGTAAAATGAAGCGGCGGTTAAATGCTGTGAAGCCCTTATGAATGTTTATCGTCAGCACCTTAAGCGAGAAATGCTGCATTTTTTGAGTCATAAGCTCCTTCCTGAGTGACTATCCCAATGAAAATAAAGTGTAGTCGTCGTCACAAAAAGATGCGGCGTTACGGAATTTTCCGTAAAGTGCGGTAGTCTGATTAAGCAGAGAAAAATCCTTCAGGAGAGAAGCCATGAAGTGGCAACAACGTGTTCGTGTCGCAACTGGCCTGAGTTGCTGGCAGATAATGTTGCATTTACTGGTCG
Source organism: Enterobacter cloacae complex sp. S3 (assembly GCF_014930495.1). Classification (NCBI taxonomy): domain Bacteria; kingdom Pseudomonadati; phylum Pseudomonadota; class Gammaproteobacteria; order Enterobacterales; family Enterobacteriaceae; genus Enterobacter; species Enterobacter cloacae complex sp. S3. The sequence continues at coordinate 42,973 of NZ_JADBRD010000032.1, forward strand.
TGGCCGTACTGGTGATGGGCTGGATGAGCGGCACGCTGGTGCGTGTTGGCCTGGGGCTATGCGTCCTTTATGGCGTCACCGTGCTGTCGATGCTGTTCTTACAGCGCCACCATGAAGCGCGCTGGCGCGAGGTGGGTGATGTGCTCGAAGAGCTCACCACCACCTGGTATTTTGGTGCGGCGATGATTGTGCTTTGGCTGCTGTCGCGCGTGCTGCAAAACAACCTGCTGCTGGCCCTGGCGGGTCTGGCTATCCTCGCAGGGCCTGCGGTCGTCTCGCTGCTGACCAAAGAGAAAAAGCTACGCAATGTTGCGTCTAAACATCGCGTACGCCACTGAGCCCGTCGTGGCCGCTATGACCAGTAGCGGCCACAAACTTCCCCAGACAATATCCAGACTCGCATCCTTCAGATAGATTTGCTTGGTGATGTCCGTAAAGTGCCGAATCGGGTTTACCCACGTCAGATCCTGTAGCCACACCGGCATGTTCTCGACGGGTGAAACATAACCCGAGAGCAAAATCGCGGGCATCATAAAGACGAAGACCCCGATAAACGCCTGCTGCTGCGTCGAGCAGAGCGCCGAGATCAGCAGTCCAAATCCCACCAGCGACAGCCCGTAAATGACCATCGTGAAGTAAAACAGCGCCAGCGAACCGGCGAACGGGATCTGATAGGCCCAAATTCCCACCCCCAGCACGATAGTGGCCTGAAACGTCGCGACGATCAGCGCCGGGACCGCTTTGCCGACGAAAATTTGCCAGGTGGCGAGCGGGGAGACCAGCAGCTGGTCCAGCGTGCCCTGTTCGCGCTCGCGGGCGACGGAAAGGGAAGTCACGATCATCACCCCGATAGTGGTGATCATGGCGATTAGCGACGGCACCACGAACCACTTGTAGTCCAGGTTCGGGTTGTACCAGTTACGCACCACCAGCTCGCTGTTGTTGGGCTTCGGTTTGCCCTCCATCAGCTCCTGCTGGTAATCCTTCACCACCTGCTGCAGGTAGTTGGCGGCTATCTGGGCGCTGTTGGAGTTACGCCCGTCGAGGATCAGCTGCATCGGCGCGGTCTGGAAGGTATCCAGATTGCGGGAGAAATCCGCCGGGAACCGCACCAGCAGCAGCGCTTTTTGCGTGTCGATGGTGGGCTGGATCTCCTGCGGGCTTTTCAGCAGCAGGATGTGGGTAAAGGCTTTTGCACGGGCAAAACGCTGCGTCAGCTCGACGGAATGTTTGCCGTTATCTTCGTTGTAAATGGCAATGGTGGCGTTGGTCACCTCAAGGGTGGCGGCAAACGGGAACAGTAAAACCTGGATCAGCACCGGCAAGACCAGAATGGCGCGGGTTTGCGGCTCGCGCAGCAGGGATTGCAGCTCTTTGCGTATCAACGTCCATAATCGGTGAAACATGTTCGCTCCTTAATCCAGTCGCCGTTTGGTTTTCATCCACGTCAACCCAATAAACATCGCCGCTGACGCCATTAAAAACAGCGTGTTGACGATCAGCACCACCGGAATATTCCCCGCCAGGAACAGGCTTTGCAGCGTGCTCACAAAGTAGCGCGCCGGAATAACATAGGTCACGGTGCGGATCACCGCAGGCATACTGTCTATCTGGAAGATAAACCCGGACAGCATAATCGACGGTAAAAAGGCGGCGTTGAGGGCCACCTGCGCGGCGTTGAACTGGTTGCGGGTGATGGTGGAGATGAGCAGCCCCATGCCCAGCGTGCTGAGTAAAAACAGGCTGGTGATAAAAAACAGCACCACCAGCGAGCCGCGATACGGCACGCCGAGGATAAAGACTGAGACAAGCATACAGAGCAGCATCGCCAGCATGCCGAGGAAATAGTAGGGGATGAGCTTGCACAGCAGCAGCTCGACGCGCGTCACTTCGGTAGAGAGCAGCGCCTCCATGGTCCCGCGCTCCCACTCGCGGGCGATCACCAGCGAGGTCAGGATCGCGCCAATCACCGTCATGATAATCGTCACCGCGCCCGGAATAATAAAGTGCTGGCTGATGGCGGCGGGGTTAAACCAGTAGCGCGTCTGCACGTCGATCAGCGGTTTAAATTCTTCGCCCCGATCTTCCGCCCGCTGCATCTGCCACAGCTGCCAGATCCCCTCCGCGTAGCCCTGTACAAAGTTGGCGGTGTTTGGCTCGCTGCCGTCGGTAATCACCTGGATCGGCGCATCGGCATTCGCCCGCGCCATGTTGGCGGCGAAATCCACCGGAATGACGATCAGGCCGCGAATTTTCCCGGCCTGCATTTTCTGGATCAACTCCTGCCTGTTATCGCTGATGGTGGCGTCAATGTAGGGCGATCCGGTCATGGCGTGAGTAAAGTCCAGCGCATCCTCACTCTGCTGCTCCAGCAATATCCCGACCCGCAGCTTGCTGGAGTCCAGGTTAATGCCGTAGCCAAAGATAAACAGCAGCAGCAGGGGGATGACTACCGCAATCAGCCAACTGCTGGGGTCACGCACGATCTGCCGCGTCTCTTTAATGCACAGCGCGCGCACCCTGCGCCAGGAAATGGCATTACTGCGCATGGGCATTCTCCTTATCCCAGTCGTGGATGAGGGTGATAAACGCCTGCTCCATGGTCGGATCCGGAACCTCATCGTCGGCGGCCTGGTTTTTCAGGTCGTCCGGGGTACCGTGGGCAATCAGCTTGCCGCGATACACCAGCCCGATGCGGTCACAGTACTCCGCCTCGTCCATGAAGTGGGTGGTCACCATCACGGTCACGCCTTTTTCCACCATGCTGTTGATGTGCAGCCAGAACTCACGGCGGGTAATGGGGTCAACGCCTGATGTCGGCTCATCAAGAAACAGAATATCCGGCTCGTGCATCAGCGAGCAGGCCAAGGCCAGCCGCTGCTTAAAGCCGAGCGGCAGCTCGTCGGTGGCGTGGGAGGCGATGTTGGTTAAGGCGAAGGCGTCGCTCATGCGGCGGATTTTCTCGTTCTGCGCCCGCCCGCGCAGGCCGTACACGCCGGAGAAAAAGCGCAGATTCTGTTCGACCGTCAGGTTGCCGTACAGGGAAAACTTCTGCGCCATATACCCGAGATGCTGGCGCGCCTTGCCGGAGCTGACCTTCAGATCCATATCCAGCACCAGCGCCTTGCCGGACGTCGGCACCAGCAGGCCGCACATCATCTTAAAGGTGGTCGATTTTCCCGCGCCGTTCGGTCCGAGCAGGCCAAAAATCTCCCCGCGCTTCACCGCAAAGTTGACGTTGTCGGTGGCGGCGAAATCCCCGAACTTTTTGGTGAGGGATTTGGCTTCAATCACCGTTTCGCCCGGCGTGCCTTCCACCGTATGCAAAATGGCGGCAAGCGGCGACTCTGAGGTACCCGCGCCGCCCAGCAGGTCGATAAACGCGTCCTCAAAGCGCGGTGCGGTCTCTTCTATCTCGATCTCAGGCATGCCTTGCGCCTGGCGAATATCGTCGACGGTGGCCTCTTTTTTGAGGATCACCCGTACCGAGCGGCCCTGGATCATCCCGTCGCTGACCTGCGGCAGCCTGAGCACCCGCTGCAGCAGCCTGCGGTTGGACTCCTGCGGGCTGTGCAGCAGGAAGCTGCGCCCGGCCATGCTCTGCGTCAGCGTCGTCGGCTCGCCCTGATAAAGCAGTTCGCCTTCGTTCATCAGCAGCACGTCCCGGCACTGTTCCGCTTCGTCGAGGTAGGAGGTGCTCCAGAGGATCAGCATCCCGTCGCCCGCCAGCTCGTGCACCATCTGCCACAGTTCACGGCGCGAAATCGGGTCTACGCCGACGCCGGGCTCGTCCAGCAGCAGCACTTTCGGTTCGCCGACCAGCGTGCAGGCCAGCCCCAGCTTCTGCTTCATCCCGCCGGAGAGCTTGCCCGCCAGCCGGTCGGTGAACGGGCCGAGGGAGGTAAACTCCAGCAGGCGCGCGAAGGTTTTTTGCCGCGTTTCGCCGGTGACGCTGCGCAGGTCGGCGTACAGGTTCAGGTTTTCCATCACCGTCAGGTCTTCATACAGGCCAAACTTCTGCGGCATATAGCCGAGCATGGCGTGAAGGGCTCCGTCATCCTCGATCGGGTCAAGACCGAGCACGCTGGCGCTTCCTTCATCCGGCTTGAGCAACCCCGCCAGCATCCGCATCAGCGTGGTTTTCCCCGCGCCGTCCGGACCGACCAGCCCGGTCACATAGCCTTTCCGGATGGTGCAGTTCAGCGGCGCGACGGCCGGTTTGTCCATTCCCGCGAAGCGTTTAACCAGATTGTTGAGCTGAATAACCGCGTCATTCATGTCGTTCCCCGTTGTTCACTTTTACGGTGACGGGCATGCCCTGACGCAGCGCGTCGTCCGCATCGGTCACGATGATGCGCAGGCGATACACGAGGTCGGTACGCAGGTCCGGTGTTTCAACGGTTTTCGGCGTGAATTCGGCGGTAGGGGAGACAAAGCCCACTTTGCCGTGATACGGCTTGTCCGGGCGACCGTCGGTATAAAGCAGCAGTTCGCGGCCCGGCTGCATCTGGCCGAGATTCGGCTCATCAACGTAGGCGCGTACCCAGACCGGGCGGGTCAGGGAGAGCGTTAAGACGGTGCTGCCCGCGCTGAGCATGCTGCCCGGCTCCACGGCGCGGGTCATCAGCATGCCGTCAGACGGCGCGATTAAGGTAGTGTCGTGCAGATCCAGCTCTGCCTGAGCCAGCTGCGCCTGCGCCTGTTCAAGGTTGGCTTTCGCCTGGGCGATATCCTGCGGGCGGTTACCGGTGTGGTACTGGCTTAACTTATCCTGCGCGGACTTCAGCGTTGCCTGCGCCTGGTCGCGGGACGAGCGCGCATTTTCCAGATCGTTAGCGGAAATGGTGCGGCTTTTCCACAACCCCTGCTGGCGCGCGTAGAAGTTCTGCGCGTAGTCATAGGCGGCTTGCGCCTGCTTAACGGCAGCGGCGGCCTGGGCGATCTCTTCGTCGCGATAGCCTGCCAGCATCAGGTCATACTGCGCCTGGGCGACGGACACCCCCGCTTTGGCCTGCAGCAGCGCATTCTCATAGGGCGCTTTATCCAGCATCCCCAGCGTCTGCCCGCTTTTAATGGCATCGCCTTCGTCCACGCTCAGCGAGGCGAGACGTCCGCCCACGCGGAAGCTCATGTTCACCGTGCGAATATCCACGTTGCCGTACAGCGTCAGGCCTTTATCCTGATGGCTCTGATACCACAGCCATCCACCGACTCCGGCAGCAAGCAAAACAACAACCACCAGAATGATGGCGACAGGTTTTTTCATGACTTCAGGCTCCTTTGCGTTAAGCCTTGCAGGATTAGATCGACGTGACAGGCGATGACCTTACTAATCTGCGCGGCTTTATCCTCATCAAATTGTGTCCAGCCGGTGCGTAACAGGATGGTTTCCCTGCCCAGACGGAAGGCAAGAATTTCACCCAGCAGGGCGTGGGTATGCAAAATTGTCTCGGTATCACTGGCGTCCCGCCCGGTATAGGCGGCGATCAGCCGGGTCAGGTGCGAGTGCATTGGCTCAATCACCCGATCGTGTACCCGCTGGTAGGCGACGGTCGGGGAGAGCTGCTCCCGGGAGATAAACTTGCTCAGGTTGAGCGTATCGTCGTGCGTCAGCAGGCGGATCATATCGTGGCAGGCATAGAGAATAAGCTGGCGAACGGCGGCGCGATCGGGCGACGACTGGCCGAGCAGCGCGGTGGCTTCCTCAACGTGCGGGTGAAACTGCGTGCCGATAAAATCGGCGATCCACTCGGCGCAGGCGAGGTATAAATCCTCTTTTGAGCCAAAATAATAGGTAATCGCCGCAATGTTCTGCCCGGCCAGCGCGGCAATATCGCGGGTGGTGGCATGCAGCCCGTACTCACCAAACTGCGCCAGCGCGGCGGCGATAAGCTGATTTTTGGCCTGTTCACCTTTGGTTGTTGTGGGGGTCGTATTCATGGCGGCATTAAGAATTAATCAATCGATTGATTAAGATTATGCCTGATTCACGCTAACGTCGAGGGAACGCTGAGGGATATTTTATGCGCCACGTCACAAAAGCTGCTACACTCCGCTCCTTCGCGACATTGTGGTTTTTGTCCTCCCCTATTCGTTATATCTCCCTGAAAACTACACCTGTGATGGTCGGGGCGGTTCGGAGTTTTTATGTCTTTTGATTCCCTTGGCCTGAACCCGGAAATTCTGCGCGCGATCGCAGAGCAGGGCTACGTTGAGCCAACCCCAATCCAGCAGCAGGCGATCCCCGCCGTTCTTCAGGGCCGTGACCTGATGGCGAGCGCCCAGACCGGTACCGGCAAAACCGCGGGCTTTACCCTGCCGCTGCTGGAACTGCTGGTAAAAAACCAGCCGCACGCCAAAGGCCGTCGTCCTGTCCGCGCCCTGATCCTTACCCCAACCCGCGAGCTGGCGGCGCAGATTGGTGAGAACGTGCGTGACTATAGCCGCTATCTCAACATTCGTTCGCTGGTGGTTTTCGGCGGGGTAAGCATCAACCCGCAGATGATGAAGCTGCGCAGCGGCGTCGACGTTCTGGTTGCGACTCCAGGTCGCCTGCTGGATCTGGAGCACCAGAATGCGGTGAAGCTGGACCAGGTTGAAATTCTGGTGCTGGACGAAGCCGACCGCATGCTCGACATGGGCTTTATCCACGATATTCGTCGCGTGCTGGCCAAGCTGCCCGCGCGTCGTCAGAACCTGCTCTTCTCCGCGACCTTCTCCGACGAGATCAAGGCGCTGGCGGAAAAGCTGCTGCATAACCCGCTGGAAGTGGAAGTGGCGCGCCGCAACACCGCCTCCGAGCAGGTGACGCAGCACGTTCACTTTGTGGATAAAAAGCGCAAGCGGGAACTGCTCTCCCAGATGATCGGCCAGGGCAACTGGCAGCAGGTGCTGGTCTTTACCCGCACCAAGCACGGCGCCAACCACCTGGCGGAACAGCTGAACAAAGACGGCATTCGCAGTGCGGCGATCCACGGCAACAAGAGCCAGGGCGCGCGTACCCGTGCGCTGGCTGAGTTCAAATCCGGCGATATCCGCGTGCTGGTGGCGACCGACATCGCCGCCCGTGGCCTTGACATTGAAGAGCTGCCGCACGTGGTGAACTACGAGCTGCCAAACGTGCCGGAAGATTACGTTCACCGTATCGGCCGTACCGGCCGCGCGGCGGCAACCGGTGAAGCGCTCTCTCTGGTCTGCGTGGACGAGCACAAGCTGCTGCGCGACATCGAGCGCCTGCTGAAGAAAGAGATCCCGCGCATCGAAACCCCGGGTTACGAAGTGGACCCGTCGATCAAAGCCGAGCCGATTCAGAACGGTCGTCAGGGCGGCGGTGGACGCGGTCAGGGCGGCGGCGGTCGCGGTCAGCAGCCGCGTCGTGCCGAAGGCGGTGCGCCGAAATCATCCGGCAAACCGCCGCGTCGTAATAACGACAGCAAACCGGCGGGTGAAAACCCGTGGCGCAGCGGCGAAGGGAAACCGGCAGGTGAAGGGCAGCGTCGACGCCGCCCGCGCAAGCCTGCTAACCCGCAGTAATCTGGAAGCCCGGTCGTAAAGCCGGGCTTTTCTTTTTGCGGCAGCGAAGAGAAAGTGCCACAATAGTGGCTGTTTATACAGTATTTCAGGTTTTCCGATGGCTTTAACCGCTGCGCTCAAGGCGCAAATTGGCGCATGGTATAAGGCGCTACAGCAGCAGATCCCCGACTTTATCCCCCGAGCGCCGCAGCGGCAGATGATTGCTGACGTGGCAAAAACGCTCGCCGGGGACGACGGACGACATCTGGCGATTGAAGCCCCAACCGGCGTCGGGAAAACCCTGTCGTATCTCATTCCCGGCATCGCGATTGCGCGGGAAGAGGACAAAACGCTGGTGGTCAGCACCGCCAACGTGGCGCTGCAGGATCAGATCTTCAGCAAAGATTTGCCCCTGCTGCGCAAAATCATCCCCGACCTGCGGTTTACGGCAGCCTTTGGGCGCGGGCGTTACGTGTGCCCGCGTAACCTGGCGGCGCTGGCCAGCAGCGAGCCGAATCAGCAGGATCTGCTCGCGTTTCTGGATGACGAGCTAACGCCAAACAATAAGGCCGAGCAGGAGCAGTGTGCAAAACTCAAAGTCGAGCTCGACGGCTATAAGTGGGACGGCCTGCGGGATCACACCAGCCAGGCCATCAGCGACGACCTGTGGCGCAGGCTCAGCACCGACAAAGCGAGCTGCCTGAACCGCAACTGCCACTACTACCGCGAATGCCCGTTCTTTGTCGCCCGGCGTGAAATTCAGGAGGCGGAGGTAGTGGTCGCAAACCACGCGCTGGTAATGGCGGCGCTGGAGAGCGAAGCGGTGCTGCCGGAGCCCAAAAACCTGCTGCTGGTGCTCGACGAAGGCCACCATCTGCCGGACGTGGCGCGGGATGCGCTGGAGATGAGCGCCGAAATCACCGCTCCGTGGTTCCGCCTGCAGCTGGATCTCTTCTGCAAGCTGGTAGCGACCTGCATGGAGCAGTTCCGCCCGAAAACCACGCCGCCGCTGGCGGTGCCGGAGAGGCTGAGCGACCACTGTGAAGAGGTCTATAGCCTCATCTCATCCCTGAACAACATCCTGAATCTTTATCTTCCGGCAACCCAGGAAGCCGAACATCGCTTTGCGATGGGTGAGCTACCGGAAGAGGTGATGGCGATCTGCCAGCAGCTGGCGAAACATCTGGAAAAGCTGCGCGGGCTGGCGGAGATGTTCTTAAACGATCTCAGCGAGAAAACCGGCTCGCATGACGTGGTGCGTCTGCACCGCGTTCTGCTGCAGATGAACCGCGCGCTGGGGATGTTCGAAGCGCAGAGCAAGCTCTGGCGGCTGGCCTCGATGGCGCAGGCGTCCGGCGCGCCGGTCACCAAATGGGCAACCCGCGACGTGCGGGACGGGCAGGTGCACCTCTTTTTCCACTGCGTGGGCATCCGCGTGGCCGATCAGCTGGAAAAGCTGATCTGGCGCAGCGTGCCGCACGTGGTTGTCACCTCTGCCACGCTGCGTTCCCTGAACAGTTTCTCAAGGCTGCAGGAGATGAGCGGGCTAAAAGAGAAAGCGGGCGACCGTTTCGTGGCGCTGGACTCGCCGTTTAACCACTGCGAGCAGGGCAAGCTGGTCATTCCGCGCATGAAATTCGAGCCGCTCATCGACAACGAAGAGCAGCACATCGCGGAAATGGCGGCCTACTTCCGCGAGCAGGTCGAGAGTAAAAAGTACCCCGGTATGCTGGTGCTGTTTGCCAGCGGGCGGGCGATGCAGCGTTTCCTCGAACATGTCACCGATCTGCGTTTACTCCTGCTGGTGCAGGGGGATCAGCCGCGCTACCGGCTGGTGGAAACCCACCGTAAGCGCATTGATAACGGCGAGCGCAGCGTGCTGGTGGGGTTGCAGTCGTTTGCTGAAGGCCTGGATTTGAAAGGCGACTACCTGACGCAGGTGCATATCCATAAAATCGCCTTCCCGCCCATCGACAGCCCGGTAGTGATCACCGAGGGGGAATGGCTGAAAAGCCTCAACCGCTATCCGTTTGAGGTGCAGAGTTTGCCTGCGGCGTCGTTTAACCTGATTCAGCAGGTCGGGCGCTTGATTCGTAGCCACGGCTGCTGGGGCGAGGTGGTGATTTATGACAAACGTCTGCTCACCAAAAATTACGGCCAACGGCTCCTGAACGCGCTGCCGATCTTCCCGATCGAACAGCCGGAAGTGCCCGAGGTAAAAAAACCGCCGGTCAAACTGACCGCAGGGCGCAAGAAAAGCCTCCGTGCTAAGGGGCGCGGTCCTACTGGTAAATGAAGGTCACCTGCACCACGCTGCTGAACGTTCCTGCCGTGACCGGCAATGAGGTGGCGTAATAGCGGGCGGCCAGCGGGAAATCCGCCGTGTGATTGTCCTGGTTGATCAACACGCTGAAGCTGGCGTCCGGGGCAAGCGAGATCTGATCCTGCGGGTCGGCAAGCTCCAGCGCCAGTCCTTTCGCGGTTCCGGTGCTGGCGAATTTAGTCGGATGAATACTGTCTGGCTGACCGTGAAAGGTGGCCGTGGCCAGCACGGAAGTGGTTGGGCATTTCGACAGGGTTAAGTCGAATGAATGCCATTGTCCGGTATCGCCCACATCCTTAAAATCGCCGGTATTCGCTTTGCCCAGATTGACCGTCAGGTTCTGGCTGGCGCTGTCTACCTGGCAGGCGTTGGCGTAAATGTTTCCGCGAATATCGAGCTGAATCTCTTCCGCCAGGCTCTGGCTGGCGACTCCAAGGAGTAAAAGGGCTAATAAGGTTTTCATTTGTAGGCCACCGTAATGGTTGCGACGGCATTCGCCGTTCCGGGCGTCACCTCCGAACTGGTTTGTTCGTAAGAGACGCTGAAGGGATATTGCGAGCGGATATTGGCATAGGCGGTAAAGGTATTCATATATTGCCCGAAAACAGGTATCTGACCGTTAAAGAGCATTCTCACCCCCACGCCGGTCGCCACGCCGTTTTCCGGCGTTAATTTGATCACGCCAGGAAAATTCGTTTCATAGCCATTGGCGCTGGTGATCATCATTTCCGGCTGTACATCCTGATCGCAGAGCATGTCGATATTGAATACCGACTGGGAGACCAGGGTTCCCGGACCGGTAAAACGGCTCACCGGAAAATCCCCCAGCGTGACGGTCAGAGATTTGGGTGATACGGTGCAGGTGACTGCTTTAACCACCACGTTACCTGAGTAGGAGAGGGTGTTTGGATAACTCAAGCTTTCTACTTGCTCAACACCAAAGCCAAATTGTGTATTACTGGATGTGAGTGTACCGGCGGTTACCACCTCGCTGGTTTTCACCAGTTCCAGCGAGACGTCGAAGCTAAACGCAAATGAACCATCGCTACCGCTCGAATCAGACACTTGACCCACGGAAGACTTAGTTGTGCAGATTTGGTCTGCTGCTCCCATCACGCGCTCCCCTTTACTGTTTCGGAGCGACACACCGATCCCGGCAACACCCGACTCATAAACACCAGGGATATTGGGAGTCTCTCTACCCAGGCCGTGGTAACAGGCAATGATCTGACGGCCTGCGTCTTCGGCTGTATAGCAGCCCCCCGCAATGTGAGCCGAACGTTCCGTTCCCGGGATGGTCTCTCCCACGGGAAGGCTGGTAGGCACTGAAATAGACGCTAACGACAGCAGCGCTGGTAAATTTGGTGAGACACAGTTGGCCTTTGCGTGCGGCATGAAGAGTGCTGCCGTCGCCAGAACTAAAAGTAAGAAAAACGATTTTGCTATCTGCATTATGATCGGTCCGGTGTTAATCAGTGACACTGCGCGGCAGCGTTAATAATGTTGGTGTCATCCTTCTCTTGCGTCAGGGCGTAATCGGCGACGCAATGCTCGCTCGCCTCCTTGCCCCACGAAACGAAAAGGCGTCCTTGCTGCGGCAGTCCGGTGAGATACACCAGGCCGTCGTTACCGACGATAAATTCGCTGCTCTTGTCTTCCGTGGTGACCGTTGCGCCAAAGGGCAGCGGTTTGTCTTTCCAGGCCAGCGTCATTAAGACGCGGTTGCCCACGCGAGTATCGAAGCTGGCGCGAACTATCGCGCCGCGCGTTGGTGTCACCGTCTGCGAGGCGTGTGTCACGTCGGCATCGTCTGGCAGCGTCTCGGTATCCAGCGAAATTGGGTTGTGACGCCACGGAGTGACAAAGGGCACCAGCGTATAGCCGCGATAGTCCGTTTCCACGCCCGTCTGGTTGGCAACGTGCGTACCGTGCGTTCCCGGCGCTTTAATCAGCACCACGGTTTCGCCCAGGGTCTGACCGAAGGTGACGCCGTCAGAGTGGGCGACGATGCCGCCCTGGATCCCGGCGTTCACGGTGTACTGATGGCTGTCCTGGCTTACGCCGCCGCGCACTTCACCGTAGGTGCCTTTGTAATCCGCATTCATACTGGTGGAGGTGTTGTTATTAGCGCTGTCCAGTCCCTGCTGAACGTTCCAGCTCAGCTTGTCTCCCTCCAGCGCGGTACCATTCAGGCCCAGGTTGTGGGTGGTGCCGTCTTTACCGTTGTTCAGGCTGTAGTTTGCCCAGGTGTTAGGCAGCCAGCGGTCGAGCGGAACCGACACGTTAAGGCCGATTTGTCGGTCATAGCTGATGGATTTACCGTCCTCGTCCGTGTCGTCGCTGTTTTTATTGATGCTGTAGCTCAGGCTATAGCTCACGCCGTGCCAGCTATTGTTGTAGTTAACGCTCAGGGAGGTCATATCCTGACGCTGGCTCCAGTAACTCTCTTTCACCAGGCTTAGCGTCACCGAACCCCACTTTTCGCCCAGCGTCTGGTCGACGGTGGCCTCCGCCCGTGCGCGGCGCTGCTGTGGAGCGGACCAGTCGTTTGCACTGGTCCAGGACTCCATGGTGTCCTGCAGGGTGTAAAAGCCTTTGCTGTTGTAGCGATAACCCGCCAGCGAAAAGTGAGTGCCGGTCGCGATAAAATTTTTGCTGTAGCGCAGACGAAGGGATTGCCCTTTGCTGGTTTTGCGCTTTTTCAGTAACGCTTTGGCGCGGGTAACGTCTACGGAGAACGCGCCGAGGTCACCAACGTTTTTCCCTGCGCCGAGCGCGGTGGAGTGGTAATGCGAACTCTGCTGCGTACCGCCGTAAACGGTGACGCCGTGTGGCAGGCCATAGATGGCGCTGCCCTGGGCGAAAGGGGTCTTCTCAACCTCTTTATCATATGAACGGTAGCGCCCTGCAGCGATGCTGTACTTGAGGTGTTTTTCCCGCTGCAGCACCGGCACGGAGGCAAACGGCACCACGAAGTGACTCTCGCTGCCGTCGGTCTCTTTTACCGTGACGTTCAGATCGCCGCTGCTGCCGGTGGGATAGAGATCGTTAATCTCAAACGCGCCGGGGGCAACGGTGTTTTGGTAGATAACGTAGCCATTCTGGCGAACCACCATCTGGGCGTTACTGTGCGCCGTACCGCGTACCACCGGGGCATACCCGCGCTCGCTGTCGGGCAGCATGTCGCTTTCGGTTGCCAGCTGTGCGCCAGTGTAAGAGACACTGTCGAAAACGTCGGCCTGGGTGCTGCTCTGTCCCACGGTCAGCTCGCTCTTCAGCCCCACTATATCGCGCTGGGCATAGGTATAGACCGGGGTCAGCTTGCCGTCGCCCTGACCGCCATCCGAATTGTGGTTCCAGGTGCTGTAATTTCGCACGCGCCAGGCACCGGTGTTAAAACCGGGGCGCAGGTTAATAAACTGGCTGCTGTTGTCCGCTTTCCCATGCTGGCGGGCGTGGCTTTGGCTGGCGTTAACGCTATAGTTCAGGATGCCCGCGGTGATCCCTTCGTCATACTCTTTCGGATCGATGTAGCCGCGAGGCACCTGGCCCAGCGCCGACTGGGGAATACTCAGCAGTAGTTGCTGGTTTTTGATACGGAAAGTCGCCGAGGCCGAAGGGATGGCGCTGAGATCCGCGCATTCCCCTTTTGCCGCCAGCTTTGGATAATCTTTGGTTTTGATGCCCAGATGCGTTAATTCATCCAGACTCAGGCATGGCTGCAGGGAATCATCTCCCTGCGCATCTTTTTGTAATATAAAAAGGACGTCACGAGTGTCGATTTTATTATTATTGACGAACATCGTGACCTGATATTTACCTGGCGCCTGACCGGGACCGTTTTCATAAACAGAGAGATCGGTCTTTGCCTGCTCTGGATTATCAATATCCAGCAGGGCAGGGTTAAAATAATCATCAGCGTGGGCCTGCAGCGCGCAGCATGTCACCGCTATCCCACAAAAAGTGGGCAGCATTTCACGCAGTCGACATAATAGCGGCTTAGTTGTGCTGTACATGATTATCCAGGCGTTGAATAGAGTATTAACGAACGGATGCAGACCAGGTTTTACTGATGCTTCCGTAATCGTTAATGACCGACCAGCTTACGGTGTTACCGCTCATATTTGCCGGAAGGGCAAAGCGGGTAGAGGTATCTGGCACAGCCCAGGTAGCTTTTGCCACTTTTTGGCCGTTCAGCGTTACGCTCTGGAAATTCATATAGAAAGGCGTGGGGTTGTTTACCACCAGATCATTGCCTTCGCGGTGCCATTCCAGTTTATCAGCCACTGCTTCAGGTTTGCCTTTAATCGATGCAGGGCGATGCAGCAATTTAATACGGGTATTAATGGCTATTTGTAATGTATTAACGCCCTCTTCATGACTTGAAGAAGGAATGGCTTTAATATTTAACCAGTACAACGACTCGCGATCTTCTGGCATATTTCCGCCGGTGCGCACCACGCGCAGCACGTTATCTTCTTTAGCGTTCAGACGGAACAGAGGCGGGGTAATCAGAAATGGCGCTTTACCGCCTTTTTTCAAGCCGGTATCCACCCAGGACTGTACCAGATAGTTAATATCATCCGGATTGGAAATCCCAATCGAAGACTCTTTTTTCTCTCCCTGATAAACCAGTCGGGTGCCATTAATAATCACACCTGCATGGGCTGTTACTGCGGTCAGTAAAAGTGCGCTTAATAAATAACTGTGTCGCATAAATCTGTCTCAAAGAAAGAGGAGATATTAACCTTCGCGTGAAGGCGAATATCTCCTTATTGATCGTATCAGTTATAAATAACTGTAAAAGTAGACGCTGAGTTAGCCTGGCCGGCAGTGATCGATGCCTGTGTCTGTATATAACGTGCGCCAAACTCCAGATTATTTACCGTCGTGCCAGCAGCTAAAGGATACTGCTTCGAAGGCGTATATAAACTGACGGGCTGTTCGGAAGAATCAACCAGCTGAATCGCCACGCCAGTTGCCGTCGTCGCACCCGGGGTCAAGGCCAGCGTGGTGTTATTATCCGCATCTGGCGTACCGCCGAAGTTGATGGCTGCTGACGTGACCGTTTCCGGGCAGTTTTTTAACTGAATATCAAATTTCGTTAAGGTGCTGGTAGATCCCGCGCCGGTAAAGGCTGTTTTGGAGACTTTGCCCAGCGCAACATTCAGCGGACTGCTTAAGCCGTTAACCACCTGACAGGCGGAATCGATAATTTCACCTGTGAAGTTAATTTGCCCTTCACCGGTGGATGCTGCGAAAGAAGATGCAGAGCATCCCAAAGCGGCAGCAATGAATAAACCTAAAGTGACTTTTTTCATATTTAAACCTGTATGTTTCTCCTTTCGACATCTGCATCCCGCATTATTCGAAGTTATGTCTCAACTACTCACCGCCGACTATTTAATCAGAAAATTCAGGCCGGGAAAGGTCCCGCGCGGCTTCCAAATAATTCAATTAATTCTTGAAAAATAATTTTTCTTACTAAAACAACTGATTATAAAAAACCGCAGGGTGGGTAAAAAAACTAACAGCGGAGTCATCATCAGGGCTATATTGTTGATAACCTGCTGTAAGGAGAAATGTCGTGGATTATCGTAAAATTATCAAAGAGGTAGGCAGAGGTAAAAACCACGCCCGCGATCTGGACCATGAAACCGCGCGTGCGCTTTATACCCGCATGCTTAACGGCGAGGTACCGGAGCTGGAGCTGGGCGGTATCCTGATTGCGCTGCGTATTAAAGGCGAAGGTGAAGCGGAGATGCGCGGCTTCTATGATGCCATGCAGGCGCAAACGCTGCGCTTAACGCCGCCGGTGGCGAAACCGATGCCGATTGTGATCCCGAGCTATAACGGCGCGCGCAAGCAGGCAAACTTAACCCCGCTGCTCGCTATCCTGTTACACAAGCTGGGGTTCCCGGTGGTGGTGCACGGCGTTAGCGAAGATCCCACCCGCGTGCTGACGGAGACCATTTTCGGGATGCTGGGCATCGAGCCAACGCGTCATGCCGGCCATGCGCAGGCGAAGCTGGATGGCCATCAGCCTGTTTATATCCCGGTCGGCACGCTCTGCCCGCCGCTGGAAAAGCAGCTCGATATGCGCTGGCGCATGGGCGTGCGCAACAGCGCGCACACGCTGGCGAAACTGGCCACGCCGTTTGGCGAAGATGCCGCCCTGCGTCTCTCCAGCGTTTCGCACCCGGAATACGTGGCGCGCGTGGGGCAGTTCTTTGAGGCTATTGGCGGAAGGGCATTGCTGATGCACGGCACGGAGGGCGAGGTTTATGCGAACCCGCAGCGCTGCCCGCAGGTGATGCTGATTGATTCTGCAGGCACGCGCGCCATTCTTGAGCGCGGCGAAGAGAATACCGGTGTGATACTGCCTGAGGCAAAAGATCCGCATACTACAGCCCACTGGATTGAGCAGTGCCTTGCCGGAAATGTTCCTGTTCCGCATTCGATCAAGCTGCAGATGGCCTGCTGTTTGCTGGCTACCGGAGAAGTGGAATCCGTTCAGGCCGGGCTTGAACGCGTGGCGCAGGCGTTTTAGACAAAAAAAAGCCCGTCCAGTGGCGGACGGGCAAGCAAGGGTAACAACAACAGGGTCAATGAGGGTGGAGCAGCTCACCAGAGGGTATGGCGAGGGTACAGCATTCATTCAGTCGATTATTTGTAGATAACCGCGGTACCGCTCAGCTTGTTATTGCCGTTAGCGGAGGTAATGGTGTATCCGCTTGCACCGGCAGCAGCGGCTTTCTCAGCCAGTTTGGCTTCCAGACCGTCCAGCGTGGTGGCGCCATCAGCACTGACCACACCAACTTTGTTCATGTTCTGTGCCTGAGTAGAAGAGACAGGCTCTACGGCGAAAGCGCCGAAAGACAGAGCGGACAGGGCAACAGCAGCTACAGCATATTTGATGGTTTTCATAATTAATCTCTCGCAGGTGTTTCTGTTAAGGGGACGATGTTCCGTCGATGTGATAAGTATCACGGTTTTTTACGAGAGATAAAATCGAAGAGAATTGACGTGGTTGCTCAAAAAAATTGAATGACAAATAACTTATTGAATATTAATAAATTCAAAGTGCCGCTTTACACTTCTTGTGGATGCGCTTTACAGAAGCAATACGAAGGGCACGTTTTGCTACGCGTCTGGCTAAAAACCGTGAGCGTAAAGGAACGTGCGGGCTCGGTTAGTCTGGGTAAAGTAAAGTCAACGCAACTGGCTGTCTTTCGAACCTCTGCGATTATATCCTGAGTGCGATGAGTTTTTCGAATCTTTATGCTGCTGACACGTAATGCAAAGCCGCACGCCGGGGATGGCTTTTCGACGCGCCTCCGGAATGGGTTCTCCGCATTCTTCGCATTCCGTTAAGCTTTCGCCGCGCGGAATTTCACCGCGGGCACGCGCAACCGCATCTTCAATTGTACTGTTGATCTGTTCGTTAACAGCGTCGTCATTTGCCCAGCCGGAAGCCATAGCGTCCTCCTGAAATCGGTTTAGGCCATACGTTTACTATGGGGTTAAAAAATGAACAATCAAGGCGAAGGGAGAAGAGAACTGCACCCGTTGGGCAGATGCAGTCTTGTGGAAGAGACAGGTTATTTATAGATAGTCGCAGTGCCGTACATATGGTTATCTCCGCCAGCGGAGTTCACCACGAATCCTTTTGCACCTTCCTGACGGGCTTTTTCGGCGAGCTTAGCCTGCAGATCGTCAAGGTTGCTGGCACGGCTTACCGAAACGGTGCCTGCAGGACGTAGCTGGCTCGTATCGGTACTCTGGGTGAGTGACTGGACGGCCATGGCAGAGAAGGACGCGGTCGCGAGGGCGGCTGCGATAACAGCAAGGGTCAGGTACTTTTTCATAATCACATCCTCATGAGGAAACAACAGGTGATTCCCTTTAAGTTTAGAAGCCTGACGAGTGTGACTTAGCGCAAATATTTGATGATGATCTGCTTATTTTTTGAACGATATAAATTGACAATTCGCTGACGGATCATAGACATAAAGGTGTTTGATTTATGGCGATTTTTTGAACAGCGCAGAGAAAGATTTACCGTTGGGCCAGCAAAGGGTATCTTACGCCGCTGTTTAAAGGAGAATGCCATGACTGCCCAAAAGCCGGGATTGCACCCGCGAAATCGCCACCGCAGCCGCTACGACATGAACGCGCTATGCCTGAGCTGCCCGCCGCTGCAGGACTATCTTGTTCAGACCCCAGCGGGTGAACCCTCGGTCAACTTTGCTGACCCGCAGGCGGTTAAAATGCTGAACAAAGCCCTGCTGGCGCATTTCTACGGTGTGGCTCACTGGGATATTCCGGAAGGCTTTCTCTGTCCACCCGTACCGGGCCGCGCGGATTACGTTCATCACCTTGCCGACCTTCTTGCCGAAGGCAATGAGGGTGTCGTTCCACAGCAGGCCACCATTCTGGATATTGGCACCGGGGCGAATCTGATTTACCCGCTGATCGGGGCGCATGAATATCAGTGGCGCTTTACCGGAAGCGAAATCGGTGACGAGGCCTTTGCCAGCGCCCAGGCGATTATCAGCGCTAACCCGGGATTAAGCCGCGCCATTCGCCTGCGTCGTCAGAAAGATGCGGCGTCGATCTTCAACGGCATTATTCACAAAAACGAAAGCTATGACGCCACGATGTGCAACCCGCCGTTCCATGATTCGGCGGCATCGGCCCGTGCGGGCAGCGAGCGCAAGCGCCGTAACCTGGGTCAGGCTGAAGACGTCGCGCTGAACTTCGGCGGACAGCAGCAGGAGCTCTGGTGTGACGGGGGCGAAGTGGCGTTTATCCTGCGCATGATTGCGGAAAGCAAACAGTTTGGCCGTCAGGTGAAGTGGTTCACGACGCTGGTTTCCCGCGGGGATAACCTGCCGCCGCTCTACCGCGCGCTGACCGAAGCGGGCGCCGTAAAAGTGGTGAAAAAAGAGATGGCGCAGGGCCAGAAACAGAGCCGCTTTATCGCCTGGACGTTTATGGACAACAACAAACGTCGCAAATAGCACCCTGTCATAGGCCGGGTAAGGTGAAAGCCGCCACCCGGCTCGGTTACAGCGTCGGCTCCTGCGGCGGGAGCGGCGATGCGGGCGGCGGCAATACCTGATACGTCTGCACGGGCATCCGCACGTTCGCCAGATCGAAGTGTTTTTTCACCATGCTGTCGAGGGCAAAGCGCACCGTCCACTGCTTCAGCGGCTGGGTGGTGAACGACACGCGCAGGGTAAACGCCGTGTTCGTCAGCCCGACGATGCCGGCAAATGACGGCTCTCCGATCACCAGCCCGCGAATATCCTCCATCTGCATCAGTTCTTCTACCGCATCGCGCAGCGCCTGCTTCGCTTTGTCCGCATCCTCGTGGCGATCCACATCATAGTTCGCCACAACGGAACCAATCCCGCGCACAAAGTTGGCGAAGGTGGTGATCGAAGACCAGGGGATGATGTGGTAGGCCCCGGTGTCCTGACGCACGCCAACCGAACGGATGGACATCCTCTCCACGGTGCCGGTTAACGGCCCGATGGTCACCAGATCGCCCGTGTTCATCCCGTTCTCAAACTGAATGAAGATGCCGGTAATAATATCCTTCACCAGCGTTTGTGAGCCGAAGGAGATGGCCAGCCCCAGGGCACCGGCACCCGCCAGCAGCGGGGCAATATTCACGCCGATTTCTGACAGCACGATCATGATGGTGATGGTGCTGATAATTACCGCCAGCGCGTTGCGGAACAGGGTGAGCAGCGTTCTTGCCCGGGCGCTGGGTAGGGGCCTGCCGTGAATATCCGATACCAGGCGGTTCTCAATAAGGCTCGCCAGCAGCGTCCAGCCGACGGCGGAGAAGAACAGGATCAGCGCGATGCGAATCAGGATGTCGACCGTTTTTTCACCCGCACCGTTGTGCAGCCAGTTCCAGAAATCAAACAGGCTCCACGCATTCAGAAGCAGCATAATCGCCACGCAGACGGTGAGAATGCGCGCCACTTTGAGCGATACCGACATCCAGCCGTTTACCCGTTTTTGCAGTTCCGGGTAATTACGCTGCACCTGCGGCGACAGGGTGATGGTTTTCGAGATCCATCGCGACAGCAGCCCCGACACAAAGGCCGCGATGCCGATAATGGCCAGGCTTTTGAACGTCGCCCCCATCATAAATTTCAGGCTATTGCCCGGGTCAAACAGCGAGAAGAAGCACAGCACGATGAAGTAAGCGCTTGCCAGCCAGTGCCACACCAGGGCGAACGCGCGAATAAAGAGGCTAAAGAACGAGAGGGAGCGATCGGCCAGATTCAGCAGGCTTTGGGTAATGGTTTTTTTATTGTGGAAGATAAGATACAGCGACCAGACGGTAATGCAGATCATGATCAGCACGTTTGCCAGCGCGCCAAACTGGACGTTCACCTGGTTGGAGATGATCGGCACGGCAACCAGCAGGCCGTAGCCAATCAGCCCGCTGAGCACGCTCAGACGCAGCGCCCAGTACTTCGCGCTCGCATCCCGAATGGAGAAAGGCCGCAGCTCCGGCACGTGCGGACAAAAGAGTAACCGCAGCAGCGCCTTGAAGAACTCAATCAGGGCAAAGGCATTCAGGAAAAGCGACTGCTGGAAGGCGATGGTTTTGTTGCCTGCATTCAGCCTGTCGGCCAGCATCTGGCCTAAAAACAGCGTCAACGCCAGCAGCAGTAAATCGATGATAAACGCTGAGGCTATCATCAACGGCAGGTGCAGCCAGCTGCTTTTATGCTGATTCTTCCTGCGTCCCCATTGCCCCATTTTGCGGTACAGCGGCCACGCGCACAGACGCACCAGCCAGTAAAAAAGAAATACCGCACCCGCCAGCATCAGGAACTGCGTGGCGGCGGCGGTAAACGTTTGCGGGTTAAATGCCTTATGCGGCGAGCCAATCAGGTTGCGGTACAGCTGAGCGAAGCGTGATGAGAGCGCTTCCCCATAGTGGCGGCTCACGTCGGTGACATTTTCCAGCACCGTTTTTTGCTCCTCAACCTGCGGAGGGGTGAGGGTTGGCACCGACTCCTGCGGCGGCGTGGCGGCGGCTTTGCGCAGCTGGCCAATGAGCTCCTGCCGGGAGGTGTCGTTTTCAAGGACGTCGGCAAGCGCACCGTAGGCGGCTTTTTTCTGTTCAACATCGGGTTCCGGAGGCGGCGTATTTTGCTGGGTCGCAGGGGTTCCGGTGGTCACGCCGGGGATCGCGACGGCGAACGAAGGCGCACTAAACAGGCTAATCAACAGCAGCAGGATCCACGGCACGGCGTCCTCCGGTGAAAATGTCGAACAAAATGATAAGTATAGAAGTCGGGGCGAGGAGGGGGATTTTTGGGAACAATCTGGCGTAAAAAAGCCGGGCAAGCCCGGCTTAGCGTAAAGCGATGGATCAGGAGACGTGCTGCAGGAACTCCTGCAAACGCTGGCTCGGCGGGTTCGCAATCAATTCCTGCGGGTTACCGTCTTCCGCGATACGGCCTTTATCAATAAAGATCAGGCGGGACGCCACTTTCTCGGCAAAGCCGATTTCGTGGGTTACGATAACCATCGTCATCCCTTCTTCCGCCAGATCCTGCATGACTTTCAGCACCTCGTGGCGCAGCTCCGGGTCGAGTGCGGACGTAGGCTCATCAAACAGCATCATTTTCGGTTTGACCGCCAGGGCGCGGGCAATCGCCACACGCTGCTGTTGACCGCCGGACAGCTCGGAAGGGAAGTGGTGCGCACGTTCTGCCAGGCCGACTTTCGCCAGCAGATCTTTTGCCAGCGCTTCTGCCGCCGCTTTGCTGGCACCGCGCACGCGCAGCGGGCCAAACATCACGTTTTCCAGCGCCGTGAGGTGCGGGAACAGGTAGAACTGCTGGAACACCATGCCCGCTTCCTGACGAATCAGACGGTCGTCCACTTTCGGGTCGTTTACCTTCAGGCCGTCGACGATCAGATCGCCGCTGGTGATCTCTTCCAGCTTGTTGATGCAGCGCAGCAGGGTGGATTTACCGGAGCCGGATGGCCCAATAATCACCACCACTTCACCCTGTTTGATATTCAGATCGATATTGTGCAGCACCTGGGTTGGGCCAAAGTGCTTGGAAACGTTTTTAAATTCAATCACAGGATTTTCATCCTTCTTTCAAGACGACGCAGAACGAAGCTCAGAACCAGAGTAATGATCAGGTAGACAACGGCTACCGCACTCCAGATTTCCAGCGCGCGGAAGTTGCCAGCTATGATCTCCTGCCCCTGACGGGTCAGCTCTGCCACGCCGATAACAATGAACAGCGACGTATCTTTAATGCTGATGATCCACTGGTTACCGAGCGGCGGCAGCATGCGACGCAGCGCCAGCGGCAGAATAACGTGGCGGATCGTTTCGCGACGAGAAAGACCTAGCGCCAGACCGGCTTCACTGAAACCTTTATGAATCGACAGCACCGCACCGCGGGTGATTTCCGCAATGTAGGCGCCTGAGTTGATCATAATGGTGACGACGGCTGCGCTGAACGGGTCGATGCGCAGGTCGGTGAACGCCATAGGCAGGGCGAAGTAGATGAACATGACCTGCACGACAATTGGGGTGCCGCGGATCACTTCGATGAAAACAAGTGCGATGTGGTTTGCGATCCAGCCGCCGTAGGTGCGGGCGAAACCGGCGACAAGACCGATAATCAACCCACCAACCAGACCCAGGACCGAAATCCACAGGGTCATTTTAGCGCCTTCAAGCAAGAGTGGAATGGCAGGCCAGATGGCGCTCCAGTCAAACTGCATGATAATTTCCTGTTACTGTTACCGTGTTTCAAAAATAGCAGGGGCGAAAGGTCGCCCCCGAGTGAACGTCATTTTTACGTCTTATTATTTAGGCTCGGTACCGAACCATTTTTTGTAGATTTCGTTATAGGTGCCGTTCTCTTTCAGCGTTTTCAGCGCGCCGTTAACTTTCGTGCGCAGGTCGTCGCTGCCTTTCGGGAACGCGATACCGTACTGCTGTGCTTCCAGAGACTCGCCAACGGCTTTGAACTTGCCGTTACCGGCTGTCTTAATGAAGTACAGGATGTTAGGCGTGTCGTGCAGAACAGCGTCAGCACGGCTGGTGCCGAGTTCCATGTACGCGTTGTCGATGTTCGGGAACTGACGCAGGTCTTTGGTTTTGATATTTGCTTTCGCGTAATCAACAGAACCGGTGCCGCTCTTCACTGCCACCACTTTGCCGTCGAGATCTTTCACGCTTTTTACGTCGTTATTATCGGCTTTGACCATGACCAGCAGGCCGCTTTTGTAGTAGCCGTCAGAGAAGTCGATCGCTTTTTTACGTTCATCGGTAATGGTGATGCCTGCCAGTGCCAGATCAACGTTTTTGGTTTGCAGTGCCGGGATGATGCCGCTGAAGTCCATAGGCTTCAGGGTGTAATCCAGCTTGAGTTCTTTTGCGACAGCGGCCCACAGATCCACATCAAAACCAACGTATTTATCACCCTGTTTGAATTCAAACGGAACGAACGCCGTGTCGGTCGCCACAACCAGTTTGTCGGCAGCCTGAGAGGACACTGCAAAAGCCAGGGTAAGTGCAGCCAGTGAAACTTTTAATACAGACTTCATAGCATTTCCTTTTATATCCACGGGGCGATCCCCTGCGAGAACAGGTGGCACAATGAAAAAATCGTGCCAACTTTACAAGCTATTGTTTTGCAAAGGGGATGATGTCATGCATTGCACAATAAATGGGGCAATGAGGCTTTATTGCACCAAAGTGGAGCACCGTTTTGGTGCGCTTCGTTTGGCTCAACTGACGGGGAGATATTTAGCGTAAATTCTGACGAAAAAACAATCTTCCGTTAACGGTTGTGTGAGGTGATTATTACATTTCGTTCACTTTTGCAGGTGTGCAGACAAAAACTGTGCACCATAGATGTGCAAAACCCTCACCGGAGGGCGAGGGTTTGATAGAAAATTCGTATGAATTATTCGATGTTAGATTCGATAAACCACAGGAACTGGTCCAGGTCGCGGGAGGCGGCAGTGAAAATGTCTGCGGTATCTTCGTCTTTGGCTTCGCCGATCGCTTTGCGCACGTCATTGGCCACAATCGCGTAGCGGTCCGCCAGCTCTTTCAGGTGATCCTGAACGGTATGGATATCCAGCGGATAACTCTTCAGTGGCGTTTTGCTGTTGATCACCTGCGTGGTACCCAGCGCCACGCCGCCTAACTGAACGGCACGTTCAGCCATCGTATCGAGGTGGGTCACGAGTGCTGTGCGGAAGCCATCCAGCATTTCATGAACGGCAATAAAGTTTGCACCGCGCATATTCCAGTGGGCCTGTTTGGTGATCAGCGAAAGATCGATGAACTGGATCACCTGGCGATTCAGCAACTCAATGGTCGCCTTTTTGTCGCTATCCGATACATCGTTACGGGTATAAAGCAGATTAGACGCTTTCGTTTTCACCAGTTTAGCGGTACTCATAATCTCATATCCTCTTGATGTTTATGTCCCAGGTAATTACGGAACTAAGTATAGCACCGGATTTTTTCTCTGCGGTTTGGCTGTGCCTATCGGTTTAATAGCGAGAAGTGGCTTGTGAATTTAATTCATTGAAATAAATGGGTAATTTTAAAATTGATACAGATCAATCTTAATTGCTGGATGGGGATGTAAACGCAGAGGGATATTTCGAAAATAGAACAAAGTGTGTAAGAAATTATAACGCATGTCTTTCTGGCCTTTATTCTGCATGGCATGGAAGCCATGCAGAATATATGGCCTTAGCTGATATCCACTTTCTCAACTTTAGGTTCCGGGCGCATGGTGAGCGTCGAGCCCATTGATGCCGCGATAATCGAGCAGAGCGCCAGCGTCTGGGTCAATGTCAGGGTTTCGCCGAGAAACACCATTCCGGAAATGGCGGCTAGCGCAGGCTCCATGCTCATCAGGGTGCCAAATATACGCGTCGGCAGACGCGTAAGGGCAATCATCTCCAGAGAGTAGGGGAGTGCGGTAGAGAGAATCGCGACCGCCAGCCCGATGGGCATGACGGACCATTGCCAGATAGATTCGGTCGCCTGCGCCATGCCGATAGGCACGAAGACGATGGCTGCGATCAGGGAACCTAACGCGACGGTCGCCGGACCGTGCTCTTCTCCTGCACGCTGGCCCGTAAGTATATAGACGGCCCAGCAGGCGCCAGCACCCAGCGCCAGGGCTGCGCCCGTCAGATCAATCTCAGCGACGCTCTGGCCCAGCGGCAGCAGGAACCATAAGCCCAGAACGGCTAACACGACCCAGATAAAATCGACCGGACGTCGCGAGGAGAAAAGCGCCACCGCCAGCGGGCCGGTAAACTCCAGCGCGACGGCGATCCCCAGCGGTATCGTCTGAATAGAGAGGTAGAACAGATAGTTCATTGCCCCGAGGGAAAGTCCATAAAACAGCAGGGGTAAACGCTGCTCCTTTTTGAAGCGCAGACGCCAGGGTTTGAAAATGACCACCAGTATCGCCGTGCCCAGCACGATACGCAGGGCAGTCACCCCTGGCGCACCTACCAGCGGGAAAAGTGATTTTGCCAGCGAAGCACCGCTTTGAATGGACAACATGGCAATGAGTATGACTGCCACCGGCAACCAGACCGACGACGTGCGGGATAACCCAGGCATCCTTTCTCCTGTCAGCTTATGTCAAATGAGGTAAAGGTTGCAGTGTAAAGGAAATAAGCGGCAACGGTTGAGGCGCTGTTGAAAAAAAACCGTGTCAAATCCGTAAAATGGTTAAGCGCTGGTGGATTTATCGCCTGATAGATTAGGAATAATCTGGATGAATGTAACGGCGCGTACGCGCAATATGCGCATTTAGTAGTGAAAATTGCATGTGATTTGAAAGAGATAGCTGATGCTGGAAACGTTCTGTTACAGGAAAGGTTTCATTAGACATCACGAATCACAAAGAGTTTCGCAAATTTTTTTGATATATTTAAAACTTACGGACTTACTTGAAGCACATTTGAGGTGGTTATGAAAAAAATTGCATGTCTTTCAGCACTGGCCGCTGTACTGGCTGTTTCCGCAGGTACCGCTGTAGCTGCTACTTCTACTGTTACTGGTGGTTACGCTCAGAGCGACTATCAGGGCGTGATGAACAAAGCTAACGGTTTCAACCTGAAGTATCGCTACGAGCAGGATAACAACCCACTGGGCGTGATCGGTTCTTTCACCTATACCGAGAAAGATCGTTCTGAAAACGGCGCATACAACAAAGGCCAGTACTACGGTATCACCGCTGGTCCAGCTTACCGTCTGAATGACTGGGCGAGCATCTACGGTGTTGTAGGTGTTGGCTACGGTAAATTCCAGCAAACTGAAAACCAGAGCGAAAGCCGCACTGCAAGCAACAGCGACTATGGCTTCTCCTATGGCGCAGGCCTGCAGTTCAACCCAATCCAGGACGTTGCTCTGGACTTCTCCTATGAGCAGAGCCGTATCCGCAACGTTGACGTTGGCACCTGGATCGCGGGCGTAGGTTACCGCTTCTAATCACTCCGGTGAGCTAATAAAAAATCCGCCCAATGTGGCGGATTTTTTTTTGAAGGTAAAAGCAAAACGGCAACCCCAGGTTGCCGTTTTTAGTGTTTGTTCCCTCTCCCCGTGGGAGAGGGCCAGGGTGAGGGCATCAGTCCGCACGAGACGGCAATTACTTACTCTTAATATCAAAAATATCCGTACCCAGATGGTTGTAGTCAACTTTCTGTAACTTGAAGTTGGTAACGTACACTGGGGGAGCTTTCTTGTTAGAGACAAACGGGTAAGCCGTTTTTATCTGCTCGGCCTTAATCCCCGTCCACTGCGAGAAGAACTGCAGGAAATCATTTGCCGAACGACGCGCTTTAATAACGCGATGCGTTTTATCATCACTCGACAGCACCATAAACGGCACCTGGAAGTTCTGCTGGAACTTGTCATCGTGCGCCAGATACTGCACCTCTTTACCACGCTCTTTAAACGCCAGTCCGTGATCCGAGAAATAGACCATGGAGAAGCTGTCGCCCGTATTGCGCAGCTGATCGTACAGCTTGCTCAGCAGCTCATCGGTTTGCGTCATGGTGTAGAGATAGCAAGAGGTCTCTTTGGACTGCACGAACTCCGCGTACTTCCCGCCGGTCCGATCGCAGGCCTGTGGGTGCGATCCCATCAGGTGCAGGACGATCAGCTGAGGCTGGGTGCGCGGGGTGGCGAAGACCTGTGCCGTCATTTTCAACAGCGCTTCGTCTTTGGTGTTTTTGTCGGCTTCAAAGTCGCCGTTCTTCAGGAACTGCACTTCGTCGGCACGTTTGGCGATACTGGCGATGGCCGTATCGTATTCGCCAATTTGCCCCTGATTGGAGAACCACCAGGTCTGATAACCCGCGCGGTTTGCCAGGGTGACAAAATTATCCTGATACTGGGGTTTGCCGTCGACGACACGGTTTAGGGTCAGGCCGAGCGATTTCTGCGTCGAGCCGCTGGCCGCGACATAATCGGTAAACAGCGTGCCTTTAACCGAACTGGCAAACGGTGTGTTATCCCAGTGTCCGCCGAAGGCTCCCATGGCATCGCGACGGGCACTTTCGCCAATCACCACCACATAGGTGTGATATTTTGGCTTAACGGCCAGCACGTTCCAGGTGTCTTTCATATTGGAAAGCTCAGCCATGCGCGCCTGCTCGTCGAGAACCTCTTTATTATTGACAACGACGTCCTTCACGAAGCGGAAAACCGGATAGCCGATATTGGTGAGCCTTAGCTTACCGTCCCAGGGAATATTCTGGATGGGGGCGACAAACGCCACGGCAACGCTGAACACCAGACAGAGTATTTCGATCTTACCCCAGGGTTTTTTCTCGCCCGGCTGACGGCGGATGGCGATAACGCCCAGCGCGAAGATAAAGATCCCGACCACGTAGCTGTACCACGGGAAGATCGTCAGGATCTCCGTTGATTCTTCCATATTGGTCGAGTGCAGCGCCAGCAGGGTATTAAAGTTTGGCGCGCCGTAAGCCTGGCCAAACGGGAAATAGAGTGCAGCGACCAGCGAGCAGATCCCGATTAACGCTTTTTGCACGCGCGGTGCGGATCGCCACAGCACATGCAGAACGCAGGTGAACGCCACCGCGTAGAGCAAACTAAAGGGATAACCCAGCGCAAAGTTAATCAGTAATGACTGCAAAAAGTAAAAACCCGTCCACGGGCTTAAGGCCCGGCTGCGGGTCACAACGGTATCTATCAGGGTTACATTCATAGGTCACTATCATGGATGAAAACGCCATGTGCTCACCCTGGCGTCAAGGGTCATAACCTGCCTGACAGTGCGTGGAGAGGGAATGAGGGTCCGCTTCAGCGAGCCGCAAATTGTGCAGGGCTGCAAGAAGATAGTGCGAGCGCTAAAGAATATCAACAGTTGCTAAGCAGATGTTTTGCGAAGGGGACTGCAAATCCGTAAAAAAGATCGGGAATAAGGCGGCTGGAAGCCAGTTTAGAGCGAGATTGTGACGGGAAAATGAAGCGGCGTACCGCAACGCCGCTTAGTGGGAAGGTTTGTCGTCCTGATGCGGTTTGTTGTTAATCATATCGCACAGCATGTTCAACAGCATTAAGCGCACTTTAAAGGGAGAGTGGGTAAACACGGTCATGCACCTCTTGAATTCGTTCATAAGACCTCCTGAGTTTTGATCCCTTCGATCCGTGAAGGGTGACTGCATTACATACAGATATAGCACAGGCTATATTGTATAGCTATGGCTATTTCGTTAATTTTTTGTGCTTGCGGAGCTATGGTTTACAATGTGCGCTCTCGAATCCGGGCGCTGGAAGCGTCACCCCACTGAGGAAGTACAATGAACCGTCGCGCAGGTCATCCGACAATGAGGAAAACGACGCAACTGGTGAATGTTGAAGAACATGTCGAAGGTTTTCGCCAGGTCCGTGAAGCGCACCGGCGTGAACTGATTGATGATTATGTTGAACTCATTTCCGATCTGATTCGTGAGGTTGGTGAAGCGCGCCAGGTCGATATGGCCGCCAGGCTGGGGGTTTCACAGCCAACTGTCGCTAAAATGTTAAAACGCCTGGCTTCCGTGGGCTTAATTGAAATGATCCCCTGGCGCGGTGTTTTTCTGACGCCGGAAGGGGAGAAACTCGCGCAGGAGAGCCGCGAGCGCCATCAGCTTGTCGAGAATTTTTTGCTGGTGCTGGGCGTCAGCCCGGAGATCGCCCGCCGGGATGCGGAAGGCATGGAACACCACGTCAGCGAAGAGACGCTGGTGAAGTTTCGCGAATTTACCCTTAAATATGGTCCCTCCGCTGAATGAAAATCCCCGGACTGCAGGCCCTGGCACGCGATCGTTTCTTCCATCTCTTATTAATCATTGGCGCAGCGTTAAGCCTCTTTGTGCCTTTTGCGCCACACGCCTGGCCCGCCGCAATTGACTGGCGCACCATCATTACCCTGAGCGGCCTGATGATGCTCACCAAAGGGGTCGAGCTGAGCGGCTATTTTGACGTTCTGGGCCGTAAAATGGTGCGCCGCTTTGCCACCGAGCGCAGGCTGTCCCTGTTTATGGTGTTCTCCGCCGCGGTGCTGTCGACGTTTCTGACCAACGATGTGGCGCTGTTTATCATCGTACCCCTCACGCTCACGCTGCGTAAGCTGTGCGAGATCCCCGTCAGCCGGCTGATCATCTTTGAAGCGCTGGCCGTCAATGCGGGCTCGCTTCTGACGCCAATCGGCAACCCGCAAAATATCCTTCTGTGGGGACGGTCCGGGCTGTCGTTCGCCGCCTTTACCTGGCAGATGGCCCCTCTGGCGCTGGTGATGATGCTGTCGCTGATGGCGGTGTGCTGGTTCGCGTTTCCGGATAAAAAGCTGCAGTATCACAGCGGCACAACCGGCCCGCAGTGGCAGCCGCGCCTGGTGTGGAGCTGTCTCGGGTTATACATCGTCTTTCTGTTCGCGCTGGAGCTGAAGTATGAGCTGGCGGGCGTCCTGCTCGTTGCCGCAGGCTTTGTCGTCCTGGCGCGTCGCGTGCTGGTGAGCGTGGACTGGACGCTGCTGCTGGTCTTTATGGCGATGTTTATTGATGTGCATCTCCTTATCCAGCTTCCGGTACTGCAGAACGTTCTGCACAGCGTCAGCACGCTGTCTCAGCCGGGACTGTGGCTGACGGCGATTGGCCTGTCGCAGTTTATCAGCAACGTACCGTCCACCATTCTGCTGCTCAACTATGTTCCGCCCGATACGCTTCTGGCCTGGGCGGTGAACATCGGCGGGTTTGGGCTGCTGCCCGGCTCGCTGGCAAACCTGATCGCTCTGCGCATGGCCAACGACCGTCGTATCTGGTGGCGTTTCCACGTCTGGTCGATTCCGATGCTGGTTTGGGCCGCGGCGATCGGTTTCGGAATATTCCTTCTCATATAGTGCGCAATTTGTCAGTTTTTCCTGGCAAACGTATAGCAACGTCCTAGCTTTAGTGAACGGCATAGTGTGATGCCGCTCACTGACAGGACCGTTGCTGAACTATGGCTGAAGATCAAAACCCGCCTGCTGACGAGCAGGACAAAAACAATAATGAGCGTAAGCGCCCGGGCAAGAAACCGTTAATTATCCTCGGCATTGTCGTGGTGGTGATGGTGGTCGTGGCGCTGGTCTGGTG
The DNA here is from genome assembly GCF_014930495.1 of Enterobacter cloacae complex sp. S3. Lineage (NCBI taxonomy): Bacteria > Pseudomonadati > Pseudomonadota > Gammaproteobacteria > Enterobacterales > Enterobacteriaceae > Enterobacter > Enterobacter cloacae complex sp. S3. The sequence continues at coordinate 73,499 of NZ_JADBRD010000032.1, forward strand.
GTTTTTAACCCGTAACGAAGAGACGACCGACGACGCCTTTACCGACGGCGACGTGGTGACGATTGCCCCCAAAACGGCGGGCTACGTTACCGAGCTGCGCGTGCGCGATAACCAGCGCGTGAAAAAGGGCGATCTGCTGGTGGTTATCGATCCGCGTGACACCACCGCGCAGCGCGATCAGGCTCAGGCCCAGCTTGGGCTGGCTATCGCGCAGCTGCATCAGGCGCAGGCACAGCTGGCGCTCTCGAAGGTGCAATATCCCGCCCAGCGTGACGAAGCCAAAGCGCAGGTGCTGAAAGCGCAGGCCGATCTGGCGAACGCGCAGGCAGAGTACCGTCGCCAGCGCGGCGTCGACCCGCGTGCGACCACTCAGCAAAGTATCGACTCCGCGAACGCACAGCTGCGCAGCGCACAGGCAGGGCTGGCCAGCGCTCAGGCGCAGCTGGAAGTGGCAGAGCAGGTCCAGCTGCAAATCCGCCAGCAGGAAACCAACGTTGAAGCGCGCGAGCGTCAGGTCGATCAGGCTAAAGCGCAGCTAGAAACGGCCAACCTTAACCTCTCCTATACCGAAGTCCGCGCCCCTTTCGACGGCGTTGTCACCAAACGCAACGTGCAGCCCGGCACGCTGGTGCAGGCGGGGACGGCGCTGTTCTCGCTGGTTTCCCCGAACGTGTGGGTGGTCGCGAACTTTAAAGAGTCGCAGCTCGAGCGCATGAAGCCGGGCGATAAGGTCACCGTGTCCGTCGACGCGTGGCCGGATATGGAGCTTGAGGGCCACGTCGACAGTATTCAGCAGGGCAGCGGCTCGCGCTTCTCCGCCTTCCCGGCAGAAAATGCCACCGGCAACTTCGTCAAAATTGTGCAGCGCGTGCCGGTCAAGATCGTGATTGATAAAGGCCTGGATCCAAACAAACCGCTGCCGCTGGGGCTGTCGGTTGCACCGAAGGTGACGGTGGAATGACGGATCACAGCCACGACAGCTGGAAACCCGCCAGCAATCCGTGGGCGGTGGCGATTGTCGTCACCCTGGCGGTATTCATGGAAATTCTGGACACCACCATCGTCAACGTGGCGCTGCCCCACGTGGCAGGCTCGCTCTCGTCCAGCTATGACGAATCCACCTGGGTGTTAACCAGCTATCTGGTCGCGAACGGCATCGTGCTGCCCATCTCAGCGTTTCTGAGCCGGGTGTTTGGCCGCAAGCAGTTCTTCCTGATTTGCATCGTCATGTTCACCGTCTGCTCGTTCCTGTGCGGGATTGCCACCGAGCTGTGGCAGATCATCCTGTTCCGCGTGATGCAGGGCTTTTTTGGCGGCGGGCTGCAGCCCACGCAGCAGTCGGTGCTGCTCGACTACTTCAAGCCGGAGGACAGGGGCAAGGCCTTTGGTCTGTCCTCCATTGCGATTATCGTTGCGCCGGTGCTTGGCCCGACGCTGGGCGGCTGGATCACCGATAACTATTCCTGGCGCTGGGTGTTCTTTATCAACATTCCGGTGGGGATTGTCACGGTGCTGGCGATCTACCAGCTGCTGGAAGATCCGCCGTGGGAGAGCAAATCAAAAGAGAAGCTGACTATCGACTGGACGGGGATCGGCCTGATCGCGCTGGGGCTGGGCTGTCTGCAGGTGATGCTCGACCGGGGAGAAGATGAGGACTGGTTCTACTCGAACTTTATCCGCACCTTCGGCGTGTTGACGCTTGTCGGCATTATCGGCGCCATCTACTGGCTGGTGTATGCCAGAAAGCCGGTGGTGGATCTGCACTGCATGAAGGACCGCAACTTTGCCATCTCCAGCCTGCTGATGGCGGGGATGGCGATGATCCTGTACGGCAGTTCGGTGGTGATCCCGCAGCTGGCGCAGCAGGACCTGGGCTACACCGCTACCTGGTCCGGGCTGGTGCTGTCGCCCGGCGCGGTGCTGATTGTTTTAACCATTCCGCTGGTGCTGAAGCTGATGCCGGTGGTGCAGACGCGCTGGATCATCGCCTTTGGCTTTACCTGTCTGGCGGTGTCGTTCTTCTGGTCGCGAACGCTGACGCCGGATATCGACTTCGAAACCCTGGTGCTGTTCCGCAGCGCCCAGTCGATAGGGCTGGGGTTCCTGTTTGTGCCGCTCACGACGATTGCATTTATCTCGATACCGAGGCGGCTGAATGCCGATGCGGCGGCGCTGTTTACCATGTTCCGCAACGTCGCGGGTTCGATTGGCATATCCCTTTCGACGGCGGCCATCACCGAACGCGCGCAGGCGCACAGCGCGCATCTGGCGTACCACGCCTCGCCGCTTAACGAGCAGTTCCAGCAGGCGATACGCGAAAGCGCCCAGGCGATCCAGAACTTTACCACCCAGGTGGGCGACCCCACCGGCATCGCCACCGGACGCATGTACCAGACCATGATCGAGCAGTCGCGCTTCCTGGCCTACATCGACGTCTTTACCATCCTGAGCGCGGTGGCCTTGTTACTGATTCCGTTTTGTTTGTTGCTCTCGCCGGTTAAGAGCGAGGGGAGTGCAGGAGCACATTGATGATACACAGACGTTTACACCCCCTGATGATAATGATGCTGCTGGCGGGCTGCGCCGTCGGGCCTGACTACCAGCAGCCTGCGCCGCCCGCCGTTACGCACTGGAACGATAAGGGCGACAGCGCGGTGAAATCGCAAACCACTTCCGCCGCGACCAATCCGCGCTGGTGGAAGACCTTCGGCTCGACGCAGCTCGACAGCCTGGTTGAGCGCGCCATTGCCGGAAACCTGACGCTGCAGCAGACGGTGCTGCGCATCGCCGGGGCGCGAGAGCAGATTAATCAGGCGGGCGGGGCGTTTTATCCGTCGGTCAACGGCAATCTGCAGGCGACGCGCCAGCAGCTTGGCCTGGAAGGGGAGCTGAAATCCCATGGCGTGTATGACCAGGTGGATAGTATCGATCCCAACCTGAAGGGCGCGCTGGGGCCGCTGACGCAGCCGATTAATCTCTACCAGGGCAGCTTCGACGCCCAGTGGGAAATCGACCTGTGGGGCAAGGTGCGTCGTCAGGTGGAAGCCGCCGAAGCGCAGCAGAAAGCGGCTATTGAGCAGCGTAACGACGCGCTGGTATCGCTGGAGGCCGAAGTGGCGCGCGCGTGGCTCCAGCTGCGCGGGGCGCAGAGCATTATCGCCACGCTGAACACCCAGATTAAAAGCGCGCAGCAGACGCTGGATCTCACCGAAAGCCGCCAGCGGGGCGGGCTGTCGCCGCAGATGGATGTGGAAAACGCCCGGGCGCAGTTAGGCAACCTTGAAGCACAGCTTCCGCAATATCAGGCGCAGGAGCGGCAGGCGATGAACGGCCTGGCGATCCTGCTCGGCAAGCCGCCAGGGGCGCTGGATGCGGAATTGCAAAGCGTGCAGCCGATGCCAGCCCTGCCGGATATTGTGCAGACCGGCATTCCGTCCACGCTGGCGCGACGCCGTCCGGACGTGCGCGAAGCGGAGGCGAACCTCCACGCCGCGACGGCGCAAATCGGCGTCTCGGTGGCGGAGCTGTTCCCGAGCTTTACGCTCTCCGGGCAGTTTGGCCTGCGCAACAGCGAAACCAACTGGCTGACCGACTGGAGCAGCCACTTCTACAGCTTCGGCCCGCAGGTCTCCATTCCCATCTTCCAGGGCGGTCGACTGGTCTCCAGCGTCAAGGTGGCGCGCGCGCAGCAGGGAGCGGCGGTGCTGGACTATCGCCAGACGGTGCTGACCGCGCTCGGGGATGTGGAAAACGCGCTGGTGAGCTATCGCACCGACCAGCAGCGTGAAGCGGGTCTCGCAAAAACGATCGACGCCCTGCAAAACGCCTTTGATTTAGCGAGCGACAGCTACCGGCAGGGGATCGCCAGCTTTATCGACGTGCTGGACGCCCAGCGTCAGCTGGCGCAGGCCCAGCAGCAGCGCGCGCAGGCGCAGGTGCAGAGTGCGCTCGATCTGGTGGCGCTCTACAAGGCCCTCGGCGGCGGCTGGGAACCGTATCAGCAGGTGCAATTACCAGAATACAGCGTCTTTGGCGACGCCCCGCGCGGATAAATTCAGAGGATTGGGCAAGAAACGGACAGGAACACCACATTCGCGATGGCTGAGGGGCGGGTATAACTATCGGGTACCCAATCGACATGCGAGGAATAACTTATGCGTTATCAAAAACTGGGCAACACCGGTCTGTTTGTTTCTGAACTGTGCCTCGGCACCATGACCTTCGGCGGTGAGGGCGGCATGTGGGGCAAGATTGGCCAGCTCCAGCAAAGTGAAGCCGAGCAGCTGGTGGGCCGCGCGCTGGATGCCGGGATCAACTTTATCGACACCGCGGACGTTTACTCGGAAGGACGCTCGGAGGAGATCACCGGTCAGGCGCTGAAAAACCTGAAGATCCCTCGCGAGAACGTGGTGGTCGCCACGAAAGTGTTCGGCGAAACGGGAACGGCAGGGGTGAACTCGCGCGGCAGCTCGCGCTATCACATCATCAGCAGCGTGAAGGAGAGCCTGCGCCGCCTGCAGCTCGATCATATCGATCTCTACCAGCTTCACGGCTTCGACCCCGCAACGCCGATTGAAGAAATGCTCTATGCGCTGGATAACCTGGTGCAGCACGGCCACGTGCGCTACATCGGCGTCTCGAACTGGGCGGCGTGGCAGATTGCCAAAGCGCTCGGTATTTCTGAACGTCTTGGGCTGGCGCGTTTCGCGTCGCTGCAGGCGTATTACACCATTGCCGGGCGCGATCTGGAGCGCGAGCTGGTACCGATGATGCAGAGCGAAGGCGTCGGGCTGATGGTCTGGAGCCCGCTTGCGGGCGGTCTGCTGAGCGGAAAATATGGCCGCGACGGTCAGAGCGAAGCCGGTGGTCGTCGTCTGGAGTTTGACTTCCCGCCGGTGAACAAAGAACGCGCCTTCGACTGCGTGGACGTGATGCGCACTCTCGCCGAAAGCAAGGGCGTCTCCGTCGCGCAAATCGCGCTGGCCTGGCTGCTGCATCAGAAAGCGGTGACCAGCGTCATCATTGGCGCGAAACGCGTCGAACAGCTGGACGACAATATCGCCGCGACCGGGATCCGACTGAGCGAAGACGAGCTTAAGCAGCTTGATGCGGTGAGCGCGCTGCCGCGCGAATACCCGGGCTGGATGCTGGAGCGGCAGGGGGAATATCGCCGCAATCAGCTCGCGCAACAATAACCTTCCTTGCCCCGGTAGTGCATCGCTAACCGGGGCTTTTTTTCCCGCATTGCTCACAAAAAACGATCCTCCTCTTTGATCCCCATTTCATCTTCGCCTATATGACTAGTCATGAAATTTTAAATGACTAGTCATATAGGGAGAGAGCATGAACAATTCGCTGCCGGCCAATTTTTTATGGGGCAACTCGGTGTCCAGCATGCAGACGGAAGGCGCATGGAACGAGGGTGGGAAGGGGATGTCGGTTTACGACATTCGCGAAGCCGGGGAGAACGTCTCCGACTGGAAAGTCGCGACCGACTCCTACCACCGCTACCGGGAAGATTTCGACCTGATGCAAGATCTGGGCATGAACTGCTATCGCTTTCAGATCTCATGGAGCCGCGTCTGCCCGCAGGGCGACGGCGCGTTCAACGACGAGGGCATCGCATTTTATGACCGCTTTATTGACGATCTCATCGCCCGCGGCATCGAGCCGATGGTTTGTCTTTACCATTTCGATATGCCGCTGGCGCTGGCGCAGGAGTACAACGGCTTCAACGACCGCCGCGTGATGGAGGCCTTTATCCGCTACGGCAAAAAGATGATCGACTGCTATGGCGACCGCGTGAAGTACTGGCTGACCTTCAACGAGCAGAACATTTTCCATATGCCTGAAGCGTTCCGCATTTCCGGCTATATGCACGGCGACAAAACCCTGCGCGAGCTGTACGAGCTGCAGCACCATACGATGGTGGCGCACATGGCGCTGACCGAATATCTGCATCAGACCAGACCGGGCCAGCTGATGGGCGGCATGCTGGCGCACCAGCTGATCTACCCGGCCACCTGCAAACCGCGCGACATCTTCTGCGCCCAGCAGTACGACGAGTTCCTCAACCAGAACCTGCTGCGCGTCTTCGCCGGGCAGGGCTACAGCCCGGCGGTGATGGCGGTGGTGGAGCAGGAGGGCTTTGGCGATATCTACCGCGCCGAGGATTTAGCGCTGCTGGCGCGGACTAAAAACGACTATATGGCCTTCAGCTACTACGCCAGCAAAACGCTGGACAGCGATGCGATCCCGGAAGGCACGCCGGTGAACTATTACCTGCTGCACGGCGAGAAAAACAACCCGTACCTGAAGGCCACCGAGTGGAACTGGCAGATCGATCCGCTGGGCTTTCGCACCATCATCACCCGCTACGCCAACGACTGGCGGATGCCGGTCTTCCCGATCGAAAACGGCATCGGGGTGATTGAGTCCTGGGACGGCGTGAACCCGATTGAGGATACCTACCGCATCGACTACCACCGGGCGCATATCAATGCCATGAAGGAGGCGATGTTCGAGGACGGGGCAGAGGTCATCGGCTACCTCGGCTGGGGGTTAATCGACATTCTCAGCTCCCAGGGCGACATGCGTAAACGCTACGGCGTGGTCTATGTCAACCGTGAAAACCATGACCTGAAAGACCTGAAGCGCGTGCCGAAGAAGAGCTACGCGTGGTTAAAACAGGTTATCCATACCAACGGACGCGAGATGTAAGCCGTACGCTGCCGGGCCGTTTTTGTGACTGATTGATGGGAACTATCCGCTATGTCTGAAACAAAAATAACACCGCACATGCAGTCTTTTGTCGATAAATTTGTAGAGTTCTCGGCGCGCCTGGCAAATCAGGTGCACCTGCGCTCCCTGCGCGACGCTTTCGCCACGGTGATGCCGATTTTCATCCTCGCCGGTCTGGCGGTGCTGGTGAACAACGTGGTATTTCCGTGGATTTTTCACGGCGACACGCTCGCGCAGTTTAAGGTGTGGGGCGAGGCGATTATCAACGGCACGCTGAACATTGCCGCGCTGCTGCTGGCCCCGATGATTGCCTGGTCGCTGGCGCGCAACAAAGATTTCGACAATCCGGTCTCGGCAGTGGTTATCGCCGTCAGCAGCTTCATCATCATGATGCCGATGCGCCTGCAGATTACGCCCGTCGGCAGCGATGCCGCGGTGAACATCACCCAGGTGCTGACGTTCACCAATATTGGCTCAACCGGGATTTTCGCCGGGGTGCTGATCGGGCTGCTCTCAACGGAAGTGTTTATCGCCATTTCGCGCCTGAAGGCGCTGCACATTTCCCTCGGAGAAAACGTGCCTCCGGCGGTGAGCAAATCCTTTACCGCGCTGATCCCGACCATTCTCACGCTCTGTCAACGCAAAGCAGAAGT
>NZ_JADBRD010000033.1:0-60544 GCF_014930495.1 Enterobacter cloacae complex sp. S3
TTTTTCTCTTCAACCGAACCGGCTGTTGTGTGAAGTGATTCACATCCGCCGTGTCGATGGAGGCGCATTATAGGGGGCCGCCGAGGAATGACAAGCGGAAAAATGCATTTTTATTTCAACCGCTCATCTTTTCACCAAAAAGGCTATTTTTGGTGCTTTTTAATCTCTTTTGGCAGATCGGCCAGACTATTAATCACCCAATCCGCTGCATTTTCTGCTTCTGGCGTCACTGGCTTACCGGTGCGAACTAATATTTTGGTTCCTACACCCGCTGCGGCGGCTGCCTGCATATCTTCCAGTTTATCGCCCACCATATAAGAAGCAGACATATCAATGTGCAGGAACTCCTGTGCAGAGATGAACATCCCGGGATGCGGCTTACGGCAGTCACAGGTCTGACGATACGCTTCAACGGTTCCCTGCGGGTGGTGCGGACAATAGTAGATGCCGTCGAGATCCACACCGCGGTCGGCTAGCGACCAGTCCATCCATTCCGTCAGCGTCTCGAACTGCGCCTCGGTGAATTTACCGCGTGCAATACCGGACTGGTTCGTCACAACCACCAGCGCATAACCCATCTCTTTCAGCTGGCGCATGGCATCTATTACGCCCTCGATAAACTCGAACTCATCAATCTCATGAACATAACCGTGATCCACATTAATAGTGCCGTCACGATCGAGAAAAATTGCGGGTACTGATTTTGCCACCGGTTTGCTCCTGAAAAAGGCATGTTCGACTAGTATCTCATGAATCGCAGCGCAATAAAGTGCTCATCGTACAGAGTTGGATTGATTTAGACGTCTGGATGCCTTAACATCCGTTTTGTTTACGGTCATCACCCGTATCTGGCAGAAGAAAATGCCACGGCTAACTTACATACGATAAAAATAATCTAATGATTAAACTTTCCAATATCACCAAAGTGTTCCAGCAGGGGAACCGAACCATTCAGGCGCTGAACAACGTCAGCCTGCATGTTCCTGCTGGTCAAATTTATGGCGTCATTGGCGCATCGGGTGCAGGTAAAAGCACGCTGATTCGTTGTGTTAACCTGCTTGAGCGCCCAACCCAGGGCAGCGTAGAAGTTGGCGGCCAGGAACTTACCGCCCTCTCAGAGAAAGAACTCACCAAAGCGCGTCGTCAGATTGGCATGATCTTCCAGCACTTTAACCTGCTGGCTTCCCGCACCGTGTTCGGCAACGTTGCCCTGCAGCTTGAGCTTGATAACACGCCAAAAGAAGAAGTGAAGCGTCGCGTCACCGAACTGCTCGACCTCGTGGGTCTGGGCGACAAGCATGATAGCTACCCGGCAAATCTGTCCGGTGGGCAAAAGCAGCGTGTGGCCATTGCCCGCGCGCTGGCAAGCAATCCTAAGGTTCTGCTGTGTGATGAAGCCACCAGCGCACTGGATCCGGCAACCACGCGTTCGATTCTGGAACTGCTGAAAGACATTAACCGTCGCCTGGGCCTGACGATCCTCCTTATTACGCATGAGATGGACGTGGTGAAACGCATCTGCGACTGCGTGGCGGTCATCAGCAACGGTGAACTGATCGAGCAGGACACGGTAAGTGAAGTGTTCTCGCATCCGAAGACGCCTCTGGCACAGCAGTTCATCCAGTCCACGCTGCATCTGGATATTCCGGAAGATTATCTGGAGCGTTTGAAAACCGAACCCGCAGCAGACAGCGTCCCGATGCTGCGCATGGAGTTCACCGGTCAGTCCGTTGACGCTCCCCTGCTTTCCGAAACCGCGCGTCGCTTTAACGTAAACAACAACATCATCAGCGCGCAGATGGATTACGCCGGTGGCGTGAAGTTCGGCATCATGCTGACAGAAATGCACGGCACACAAGAAGAAACCCAGGCCGCGATTGCCTGGCTGCAAGAACACCACGTAAAAGTAGAGGTACTGGGTTATGTCTGAGCCGATGATGTGGCTGCTGGTTCGCGGCGTTTGGGAAACGCTGGCAATGACCTTTGTCTCTGGCTTCTTTGGTTTTGTGATTGGCCTGCCGGTCGGCGTATTGCTGTACGTGACGCGTCCGGGTCAAATCATTGAGAACGCGAAACTGTACCGTACGCTCTCTGCGCTGGTGAACATCTTCCGTTCTATTCCCTTCATTATTCTGCTGGTGTGGATGATTCCGTTTACCCGCGTGATCGTCGGAACGTCTATCGGTCTGCAGGCGGCCATTGTTCCACTGACCGTGGGGGCTGCGCCGTTTATCGCCCGTATGGTGGAAAACGCCCTGCTGGAGATCCCAACCGGTTTGATCGAAGCCTCACGCGCGATGGGCGCAACACCGATGCAGATCGTCCGCAAAGTCCTGCTCCCGGAAGCACTGCCAGGCCTGGTGAACGCGGCAACCATCACGCTCATCACGCTGGTCGGTTATTCCGCAATGGGTGGCGCAGTTGGCGCTGGCGGTTTAGGCCAGATTGGTTACCAGTACGGCTATATTGGATATAACGCTACCGTGATGAATACCGTTCTGGTATTGCTGGTTGTTCTGGTTTATTTAATCCAGTTCTCCGGCGATCGCATCGTCCGGACCGTTACTCACAAATAACGTTACACACAACACAAACTCTACGAGTTAAGGATAAAACATGGCGTTTAAATTAAAGACCTTTGCAGCAGTAGGCGCGCTGATCGGCTCTCTGGCACTGGTGGGTTGCGGTCAGGACGAAAAAGATCCAAACCACATTAAAGTGGGCGTTATCGTGGGTGCAGAACAACAGGTTGCTGAAGTTGCTCAGAAAGTGGCGAAAGAGAAATATGGCCTGGACGTTGAGCTGGTGACCTTCAACGATTACGTTCTGCCGAACGAAGCGCTGAGCAAAGGCGATATCGACGCTAACGCCTTCCAGCATAAGCCATACCTGGATCAGCAGATCAAAGATCGTGGCTATAAACTGGTGGGTGTTGGTAACACCTTCGTTTATCCAATTGCCGGTTACTCTAAGAAAATTAAATCGCTGGACGAGCTGCAGCCGGGTTCTCAGGTTGCCGTGCCTAACGACCCAACCAACCTTGGCCGTTCCCTGCTGCTGCTGCAGAAAGTGGGCCTGATCAAACTGAAAGACGGTGTTGGCCTGCTGCCAACCGTTCTGGATGTCACCGAGAACCCGAAAAATCTGAAAATTGTTGAACTGGAAGCACCGCAGCTGCCACGTTCTTTGGACGATGCGCAGATTGCCCTGGCCGTGATCAACACCACCTATGCCAGCCAGATTGGCCTGACGCCAGCTAAAGACGGTATCTTCGTTGAAGATAAAGACTCCCCGTACGTTAACCTGATCGTGACTCGCGAAGACAACAAGGACGCGGAAAACGTGAAGAAATTCGTTCAGGCTTATCAGTCTGATGAAGTTTACCAGGAAGCCAACAAAGTGTTTAACGGCGGCGCTGTTAAAGGCTGGTAATCTCACCTCAGTGTAATATCATCAGGACGGGCTTATGCCCGTCTTGTCATTTGTGCAGTCAACTGATTCAATATCTGACGTTTTGATTATCCATTGAGGAACTATTATGCGTGCTTTACCGATCTGTCTTTTAGCACTCATGCTGAGCGGCTGTTCTATGCTAAGCAGATCTCCCGTTGAACCTGTTCAAAGCACGGCAACCCCGCCAAAAACCGAGCCTGCAAAACCGAAAGTGGTTCGCCCTGCGCCGGTTCGCATTATCACGAAAGCAGACGAACTCGTCGGTAAACCGTTCCGTGAACTGGGCGAAGTGAGCGGCGAATCCTGTCAGGCAACCAATCAGGACTCACCACCGAATATTCCGACAGCGCGTAAACGTATGCAGATTAATGCCGCAAAAATGAAAGCCAACGCGGTTCTGCTGCACAGCTGCGAAGTCACCAGCGGCACGCCGGGCTGCTACCGTCAGGCGGTTTGCATCGGTTCAGCGCTGAACATCACGGCGAAATGAGTGCATTTCAGTTCGAGCAGATAGGCGTTATCCACTCTCCTTATAAAGAGAAGTTCGCCGTCCCCCGCCAGCCCGGTCTGGTCACCAGCGGAAGCGGTGAGCTTCACCTGATTGCGCCTTACAATCAGGCCGATGCGGTACGCGGGCTCGAGGCTTTCAGCCATTTATGGGTGGTGTTCGTGTTTCACCAGACGATGGAAGGCGGCTGGCGTCCGACCGTGCGCCCTCCTCGTCTTGGCGGAAATGCGAGAATGGGCGTGTTTGCAACTCGCTCGACCTTCCGCCCAAACCCGATTGGAATGTCGCTGGTTGAACTGAAAGGCATACGCTGCCAGAAAGATCGGGTGATACTGGAGTTAGGTAGCCTGGACCTGGTAGACGGCACGCCGGTAATCGACATCAAACCCTATTTGCCCTTCGCCGAAGCGCTCCCGGACGCGCGTGCAAGTTATGCTCAGGACGCGCCGCAGGCGGATATGCCTGTTTATTTTACGCCAGAGATAACCGCGCAGATCGGCCAGCTGGAGAAACGCTATCCTCGCTTACGGGATTTCATCACTGAAGTTCTGGCACAGGACCCGCGTCCGGCCTACCGTAAAGAAGAGGAAGAAGGAAAAACGTACGCCGTCTGGCTGCTCGATTTCAACGTTCGCTGGCGCGTCACCGGGGCAGGTTTTGAAGTGTTTGCCCTTGAACCCAGGTAATTTTGTTCTCCTCTCTTTTGGCATCTTTGCCACACTGGTAAACTAAACCACTTTTTTTGTGTCAGGCTGGTGTTTCAGCCTGTTCCAATCGTCGAAATGGAACCGTAACAACATGCGTACTAGCCAATATCTGCTCTCCACTCTGAAGGAGACGCCTGCCGACGCCGAAGTGATCAGCCATCAGCTGATGCTGCGCGCCGGGATGATCCGCAAGCTGGCCTCCGGGTTATATACCTGGCTGCCGACCGGCGTGCGCGTCCTGAAAAAAGTCGAAAACATCGTGCGTGAAGAGATGAACAACGCCGGTGCTATCGAGGTGTCCATGCCTGTGGTTCAGCCCGCTGACCTGTGGCAGGAGAGCGGCCGTTGGGAGCAATATGGTCCTGAACTGCTGCGCTTTGTCGATCGCGGCGAGCGTCCTTTCGTTCTCGGCCCAACGCATGAAGAAGTCATTACCGACCTGATTCGTAACGAGCTGAGCTCTTACAAACAGCTGCCGCTGAACTTCTTCCAGATCCAGACCAAGTTCCGTGACGAAGTTCGCCCACGTTTCGGCGTCATGCGCTCTCGCGAATTCCTGATGAAAGATGCTTACTCTTTCCATACCTCTCAGGAATCACTGCAAGAGACCTACGACGCAATGTACGCGGCGTACAGCAAAATCTTCTCCCGCATGGGTCTGGATTTCCGTGCTGTGCAGGCTGATACCGGCTCCATCGGCGGTAGCGCATCCCATGAGTTCCAGGTACTGGCGCAGAGCGGTGAAGACGATGTGATCTTCTCTGACTCTTCAGACTACGCGGCGAACATCGAATTTGCAGAAGCGCTGGCGCCAAAAGAGCCACGCGGCGCGGCAACGCAAGAGATGACGCTGGTTGATACGCCAAACGCGAAAACCATCGCCGAGCTGGTTGAGCAGTTCAATCTGCCAGTCGAAAAAACCGTGAAAACCCTGCTGGTGAAATCTACCGAAGGTAGCGCTTATCCGCTGGTTGCCCTGCTGGTGCGTGGCGATCATGAGCTGAACGAAGTGAAAGCCGAGAAGCTGCCGCAGGTAGCCAGCCCGCTGACCTTCGCAACGGAAGCGGAAATCCGCGCCGTGGTGAATGCGGGTCCAGGTTCACTGGGTCCAGTCAATCTACCGGTGCCTGTTGTCATTGACCGCACGGTTGCGGCAATGAGCGACTTCTCCGCAGGTGCGAACATCGACGGTAAACATTACTTCGGCATCAACTGGGATCGCGACGTGGCGACGCCGGAAGTGGCTGACATCCGTAACGTGGTTGCAGGCGATCCAAGCCCGGACGGCCAGGGTACCCTGATGATTAAGCGCGGCATCGAAGTGGGTCATATCTTCCAGCTGGGTGATAAATACTCTCGCGCGCTGAACGCGGCTGTTCAGGGTGAAGATGGCCGTAACCAGATCCTGACCATGGGTTGCTACGGTATCGGGGTGACGCGCGTGGTGGCTGCGGCGATTGAGCAGAACTACGACGAACGCGGCATCGTCTGGCCGGACAATATTGCGCCGTTCCAGGTGGCTATTCTGCCAATGAACATGCACAAGTCTTACCGCGTGCAGGAGCTGGCCGAGAAGCTGTATGCCGAGCTGCGCGCTCAGGGTATCGAAGTGCTGATGGATGACCGTAAAGAGCGTCCAGGCGTGATGTTTGCCGATATGGAACTGATCGGTATCCCGCACACCGTCGTCATCGGCGACCGTAACCTCGACAGCGATGAGATTGAATACAAATACCGTCGCAGCGGCGAGAAACAGATGATCAAGACCGGCGACATTCTTGATTACCTGGTGAAAGCCATCAAAGGCTAAACAAAAAACCCCGCTCAGGCGGGGTTTTTTAATGGCTCAGCGTCGGCTTATTTACTGTTACAGTCTTTACCCGCAACAAACTTCGCGTCTTTATCTGCCACCAGCGTTTTCACCATCTCTCCGCTATCCGGGTTTGGATCCAGCGTAAAGTGACCGTCAACCGTCAGCAGTACCGGCTTGCTGTCATTGCCGCGTGCCACAGCGTAATCACGTTCAAGCTGCGCATTGTTTGCCACGCTGACCTTCCTGCCGGTTGCGCAGTCGGTAAAGATCGCCGCATCCGCCATATAGAAGTACATCCCCCGCATTGCCATCGGTGTGGCAGGCAGAGCCGCTTTTACCGGCGCCAGCGTGTAGTTGAGCTGGGATTCAATCGGGTTGCCTTCGCGGTCGAGCATCTCCATCCCCTCGCCTTTGGCGCGGAAAAAGGTTTTCTCACCGGAGGTATCCGTCAGGACCAGCTTCTCTGCCGTACGCGCCCATGTTCCATAAGTGGCAAAAGAAGAAGGCTCTTTAGCGCCCTGATAGCGCTGATTCATCACCCAGGTGCCATCTTTTTGCAGGAACAGAGACGTTTCAATGCCTTCACAGTCCGCGCAAGGCAATACGCCGCGCCAGCTTTGCTGCATCGGTTTTAATTCTTCCGTTTGCGTGGGTTGTAAAACCTGCGTTTCGGAGCGGTTGTTACACCCAAAAAGCGCAAACAGCGTACTCACTGCCAGCGCTGACCATAATGCTTTTTTCACAATGAATTCCTTATGAAAAGTGTGTTCCCTTTCGTCACTCTGTCGGGCGACGAACTTTACCGCGTAGTGCTTTCACTGTGGATTTTTGGGCCTTCGAGGACAACCGACGCTCTTTCGATGCGCGGGTCGGCCGCGTTGCCCGGCGGCTTTTTTGTACTGCCGTTAGCTCTTTGATGACCGCCACCAGCCTGGCTATCGCCGCTTCCCGGTTGAGCTCCTGGCTGCGGTACTCCTGGGCTTTGATCACAATCACGCCATCGCTGGTGATCAGGTGATGGCTGGCGGCAAGCAGGCTTTCTTTATAATACTCTGGCAGGCTTGAGGACCGAATGTCAAAACGCAAATGGATAGCCGTCGACGCCTTGTTGACGTGCTGCCCGCCAGCCCCCTGCGCACGAATGGCGGTGATCTCCAGCTCGCTGTCAGGGATGCTGACGTTTCGGGACAAGACGATCATGACGCGGGTTGCCACGCCGTTAAATGAATTTCCAGATTATTCTGAGAATCAGAGAGCCAGATGGCGCCATCCTGAATCGTCGCCTGCAAAACCATGGTCCGGCTGGCGAACTCGCTCAACTGCGCCAGCTGCTCATCGTCCAGATACCAGACCGTGAGATTTTTAAACTGTCCGCACTTGCTCTTGTTTTGCTGCCACCAGATCTCCGCCGCGCGCTGATTATACGCGAATAAGGCCACTTCAGCGGACTGGGTGCAGGCCTTCTTAATTCTGCGCTCGTCAGGCAGGCCGAGTTCGATCCACAAATCGATACCCAGATGATCGTTGCGCAGCCAGGCTTCAGGTTCGTCTTCTGCGCTTAACCCACGGGAAAACTGCAGACGCTCGTCGGCATACTTAATCCACGCCAGCAGGCGCAGCATCATGCGCTCCTGGGTTTCGGAGGGGTGGCGTGCCAGCGTAAGCGACGCATCGAGGAACTGGTTGCGATCCAGATCGGCCACATTGACCACTGCTTTATAAATTGTCGCTTTCAGCGCCATGAGAGAACTCCATTCGAATCAGGCGCACATTGTAGCGAAAACCGCGGCAAAAGGCTGTTACAGGGTGTTAAATACACCGCTATCAAGGCCCTGATATTGCTTAAATGAGTATGGTATAGTCACCTTGCTAAACCGAGTTTATCTTCGTAGGCTTAATGATATCTCACAGTAAGTCAGTGCGCTGGCGGGAGGGGATGTGAATAATTATTGTGAGTTAATTCGCAAACGGTATGCGGAAATCGCCAGCGGAGATCTGGGGTATGTCCCGGACGCGTTGGGCTGTGTATTGAAGGTGCTTAATGAAGTGGCCTCTGATGAAACCCTTTCAGAGTCGGTCAGGGAAAAAGCAGCGTATGCTGCGGCGAATTTACTGGTGAGCGATTATGTCGATGAATGATACTTATCAACCCATCAATTGTGATGACTATGACAACCTCGAACTCGCCTGCCAGCATCATTTATTACTGACGCTGGAGCTAAAAGATGGCGAAGTGTTGAAGGCGAAAGCCAGCGATCTGGTTTCACGAAAGAATGTGGAATACCTGATAGTGGAAGACGCCGGGGCGACGCGTGAGCTGCGTCTGGACAAAATAGCCAGCTTCAGCCACCCGCAAATCGGCACCGTCGTGGTGAGCGAATCCTGATGACACTAACGGGCAGCCTGGCTGCCCGTTACGCTTTCTGCCACTCAAAACGAACGCCCTCTTCTGACCACCCCTCTTCCGTGATGAACACCCCTGCCGCAGCGATAAGCGTTTCACCGTAGAACAGTAGCGGCGTGGTGTCGCGCAGCCACGGCGGCACGTTACACTCCTGCCATATTTTCTTCAGCTTCCGTCCCCCGTTGCGCCCGACGATATGCAGCAGGCCGCCAGCCTTAAAGCGCACGGTGACAGGTTCATCGGGCTTAGGCAGCCGCACATGACCAGACGACAGAAGAGAAACGCGTCCTGCCTCACAGGGCAATATCAGGGGCGCGTCAGGAGAAAGCCAGTCGAGCACCACATCGGTCAGCGAGGGCATGGATTTTATCCACCAGAGCTCCCCTTTATAACGTCTAACCTCAAAACCGTTCAGGTGGACGCACGGAGAAGCATCATCCCGCGCCAGTGCGACTTCGTCCCAGAGACGGCTCAGCATTGTCCTCGACGGCATCGCGGCGCGATGAAAGGCCAGCCAGCGCCGTAACAGCGCGGCGCGACGTACCGGGCTCATCGCTTTCATCGGTGCGATCGCCAACGCCCCGTCGGCAGAAATGAGTGCAGCCAGCTCGTCGCTCAACAGTTCATCCAGCAACGATTCCTGTTCGGCGCACAGCATGGCGCTTCTTGCCGTCGCGTCGGCGAAATGCGGCCAGCGTTCGCCTAAAAGCGGGAGGACGCGCAGACGCAGGAAGTTACGGTCATAGCCGTCATCCTGGTTACTCTCATCTTCGATCCAGTTCAGCTGATGTTCTCGCGCCCAGGCTTCCAGTGAGGCACGCGTCTCGCCAAGCAGCGGACGCAGTAACGTTGTGCCGGCAAATTCAGAACGCGTCGGCATGGCAGAAAGTCCCGCCGGGCCGCTGCCCCGCTTAAGGGCTAGCAGAAAGGTTTCACACTGATCGTCCAGATGCTGGGCCGTGACCAGCGCTTCTCCAGGACGTAATGCCCCGGCAAATGCGGCATAGCGGGCTTTCCGCGCCTGCGCCTCGATGCCCAGCCCTTCCTTCGCAAGCGTCACTCGCTCAGCGATGAGCGGGATCGCCCAGGCCGCACACAAGGCTTCGCAGTGCGCCACCCACGCCTCTGCATGAGGACTTAACCCGTGGTGAATATGCATCGCCCGAAGCTGGACGTTAGGCTCCCGGTCGCGCCAGAGTTTAAGACGATGGAGCAGAACGGTGGAATCCAGGCCACCGCTAAACCCCACCAGCAGCTGGCGGTACGGTGAAACGGCTTGTGCGATAGCGGGTAAGGTCATAGGAGATTACACATAAAAAATGCCCGAACTGAGCGGGCATTATCACACAGGACAACCATTACTGCTGATAAAGCTCCAGCGGCAGGCCGTCCGGATCGTTGAAAAAAGTAAAGCGCTTGTCGGTGAACGGATCGACGCGTATCGCTTCGCACGTCACGCCGTGCGCTTCCAGATGCTTAACTGCGCTATCCAGGTCATCGACGCTGAAGGCAAGATGACGCAGGCCGCAGGCTTCCGGGCGGGACGGACGTGCAGGCGGAAAAGGAAAAGAGAACAGCTCAATCACATATTGCCCGTTTAACGCCAGGTCGCCCTTCCAGGAGTCGCGCTCCTCGCGGTAGGCCTCGCTCATGAGCGTAAAGCCCAGGATGTCGCAGTAGAAGGCCTTACTTTTCGCGTAATCGGTCGCAATGATCGCAATATGATGAACAGCTTTTAAACCCAGCATAGCTTCTCCTTTTTATGATGCCTGAACGTTACAACCGAAAACCCGCGCCTGGCAAGCGGTCACCCTTATTTTAGGACTCGCACCCAGTAAACGCCGCTCTCGTCGCGCTTCGCACCGTGGATATCCGTCTCAAAACCGGGATAGTGGCGCCCGACAGAGCAGAGCATTAGCAGGAAATCGAGCACGGCCCGACTCTCTTCGGTAATCATCTCTCCCGGCATCAGGAGCGGAACGCCCGGCGGGTAAGGCAGGATCATGTTAGCCGATACGCGCCCGACCAGGTTTTCCAGCTCGACGGTTCCGACCTCCCCTTTCACCTGGCGCTGCCATGCCTTGTGCGGGGTAAACTTCATCTCCGGTAAGACATCGAACGCCTGAAGCATCAGACGCGGCAGATCGTGCTGACGGATCAGCCTGTGGATCCCCTGGGCCAGATCCTGAATGCGCATATTTCGATAGAAGTCAGGATCCTCCGCGTAGAGATCCGGCAGCATGTTCTTCACCCGCAGGTTGAGATCGTAGGCGCGCTTAAACTCCATCAGGCCGCGCAACAACCCCATCGCGCGGGTTTTGTCGATCCCGATGCTGAACAGGAACAGCAGGTTATAGGGGCCGGTTTTCTCTACCACCACTCCACGTTCATCAAGGAATTTCGCGACCAGCGCGGCCGGAATACCTTCATCGCTCATCTTGCCCTGCTCATCCATGCCCGGCGTCAGGATCGTCACTTTTACCGGGTCGAGGAACATATGGTCGCTATCGGCATCCCGGAAGCCATGCCAGCCTTCGCCGGGCGAGACGGGCCAGCATTCTGCTTCATCAATCTCTTCCGGCTGCCAGATATCAAAGAACCAGCCGTCGGCTTCGTCTTTCAGCCGCTGCACCTCTTTACGGAAATGCAGCGCGCGTTCCACCGAACGATTGATGAGACGCTTACCGGGATTGCCGCGCAGCATCGCCGCGGCCGTTTCAATAGAGGCCACCAGCGGGTAGCTCGGCGAGGTGGTGGTGTGCATCATAAAGGCTTCGTTGAACGTGTCTTCGTCGTACTCGCCTTTGATGTGAATAAGCGAAGCCTGGGAAAACGCCGCCAGCATTTTATGCGTCGACTGCGTTTCGAAGAACACTTTCCCCGGCACCCGTTCACCGCTCATGCCGCTTTTGCCTGCGTAAATCGGATGGAAATTAGTGTAAGGCACCCATGCGGAATCGAAGTGGATCGACGGCACGTCCAGCGTCTGTTTGATCCAGTTCGTGTTGTACAGCAAACCGTCGTAGGTGGAATTGGTGATCACCGCATGGACAGGCCAGCTTGCGCCAGGAATTGCCGCGACCTTACTTTCAATGGCTTCGTGGGTGAACTCCCGGCGCGGAATGCCGCCAAGAATACCGAGCGCATTACGCGTGGGCGACAGCCAGAGCGGTACGACGTCGCTCATCATCAGCAGGTGTGCCAGCGATTTATGGCAGTTACGGTCAATCAGCAAGGTGCTGCCAGCAGGCGCAGCGTACATCCCGACAATTTTGTTCGAGGTCGACGTGCCGTTGGTCACCATATAGCTCTGCTCGGCGCCAAAGGTGCGGGCGATATACTCTTCGGCTTCAAGATGCGGGCCGGTGTGATCCAGCAGGGAGCCTAGTTCGGTGACTGAAATCGACACGTCCGCTTTTAGCGTGTTGCCACCGAAGAAATCATAGAACAGGCAGCCCACCGGGCTTTTTTGATAGGCCGTTCCCGCCATATGACCTGGCGTACAGAAGGTATATTTGCCCTCCTTCACGTAGGTGAAGAGCGCGCGGGTAAAGGGGGGTGTGATGTTATCGAGATATTCATTCGTGTATTGCTGAATGCGGGTCGCAATATCTTCCGCCACGCCGAGCGAATATTCAAAGAACCACAGCGCCATACGCATATCATTGGCGCTGACGTCCATGGTTGAGTGAGTATTAATAAACGCGTACAGCGGAAGGTATTCGTTCAGCTTGTTGATATCGCTGCACAGTTCGAGATCGTATTCGTCCCAGTCGAAGATCACGCCGCAGATACGCGGGTTATGCTCGATGAAC
Organism: Enterobacter cloacae complex sp. S3; assembly: GCF_014930495.1. Classification (NCBI taxonomy): domain Bacteria; kingdom Pseudomonadati; phylum Pseudomonadota; class Gammaproteobacteria; order Enterobacterales; family Enterobacteriaceae; genus Enterobacter; species Enterobacter cloacae complex sp. S3. The sequence goes on from NZ_JADBRD010000033.1 coordinate 12,701, forward strand.
TTCAGCAGGTCGGCGCTGTTGTGCGGCCAGATTAGCTGATACCCGCGCGACTGCAGGGCTTGCTCAAGCTCCTTGATGGGCTCGTCTTTATAGAAGATGCCGTGTGGCCCCATAATGGCAATGATATTCATGGGCTTCCTCCTTAAAAAACATTAGCTAAGCATAGTCCGGCTAAACCGCAGGTATAAAAAAAGCCGCAACATTGTGCGGCTTTTCAGATAATTGTGAAGCTTACGCGTAACCGTAGGTCATCAGACGCTGGTAGCGGCGGTTGAGCAGATCGTCTTTGCTCAGCACGTCCAGATCTGCCAGGTCAGCCAGCAGCTGCGCTTTCAGAGAAGCCGCCATTACTTCCGGCTTACGATGCGCACCACCCAGCGGTTCCGGGATGATGGAGTCGATCAGCTTCAGCTCTTTCAGGCGTGGCGCAATGATGCCCATTGCTTCTGCAGCCAGCGGCGCTTTGTCGGCGCTTTTCCACAGAATGGACGCGCAGCCTTCCGGAGAGATAACGGAATAGGTGCTGTACTGCAGCATATTCACTTTATCGCCCACGCCAATCGCCAGCGCACCGCCGGAACCACCCTCACCGATGACGGTACAGATGACCGGCACCTTCAGACGAGACATCTCGCGCAGGTTGCGCGCGATAGCTTCAGACTGACCGCGCTCTTCCGCACCCACGCCAGGGTATGCACCCGGGGTGTCGATGAAGGTGATGATTGGCATGTTGAAACGCTCAGCCATCTCCATCAGACGCAGGGCTTTACGGTAGCCTTCTGGTGCTGGCATACCGAAGTTACGACGGATTTTCTCTTTGGTTTCACGACCTTTCTGATGACCAATGATCATCACCGGGCGTCCGTCCAGACGCGCGATACCGCCAACGATAGCTTTATCGTCAGCGTATGCGCGATCGCCTGCCAGTTCGTCAAATTCGTCAAACGCCAGGCGGACATAATCCAGGGTGTACGGACGCTGTGGATGGCGAGCCAGCTGGGCCACCTGCCATGCGCCGAGATCGGCAAAGATTTTGCGCGTCAGCTCTACGCTTTTCTCGCGCAGACGATGCACTTCTTCGTCGATGTTAATATCCAGTTTTTCATCCTGACGGCTTACCGCTGTCAGAGAATCGATTTTCGCTTCCAGCTCAGCAATCGGCTGTTCGAAATCAAGGAAATTCAGACTCATAGTATTCCTGTATTAGTCAAACTCCAGTTCCACCTGCTCCGAACCAATGAGGCCACGGAGATCGTTCAGTAAACGATCGCTCGGAGAGACACGCCACGTTGCACCAAAGCGCAACCGCGCACGTGCATCCGCCCTCTGATAGTAGAGATGTACTGGAATTGTCCCCGAGCGGTGGGGTTCCAGAGACTGACGGAGTCGGTTTAAAAGCTGGTCATCAATTTGCCTGTCCGTCAGCGAGATAGCAAGCCCGCGAGCATATTTTTCCCGGGCTTCGTCAATGTCCATCACTTCGCGGGCGGTCATTTTAAGCCCCCCACTGAAGTCATCAAAGCTGACCTGTCCGCTGACGATAAGTATGCGGTCTTTTTCCAGCAATTGCTGGTATTTATCCAGCGCGTCGGTGAACAACATCACCTCCAGACGCCCGGAACGGTCATCCAACGTACAGATGCCGATACGATTGCCGCGCTTGGTGACCATAACCCTTGCGGCAATCACGAGCCCCGCAGCCGTGGTGATTTTACCACGTTCTGTCGGATGCATGTCTTTAAGCCTGTGGCCGCCGACATAGCGCTCAATTTCTTTGATGTACTGGTTGATCGGGTGCCCCGTCAGGTACAAGCCTAACGTCTCACGCTCCCCATCCAGTACCACCTGTTCTGGCCACGGCTGGCAGTTGGAATAAGATTGCTCGATCTGCTCTGGCTCTTCCGCCAGCACCCCGAACATATCCGCCTGACCAATGGCTTCCGCTTTTGCGTGCTGATCCGCCGCTTTCAGGGCGTCGCCGAGGGAATTCATCAGCGCGGCGCGGTGCGGCCCCAGCCTGTCAAACGCGCCGGACATGATCAGTTTTTCCAGCACGCGACGGTTCAGTTTTTTGGTATCGGTACGGGCGCAAAGATCGAACAGCTCGCGGAAATACCCGCCGTTGTTACGCGCTTCGATGATCGCCTCGATCGGACCTTCGCCCACGCCTTTGATCGCGCCGATCCCGTAAACGATCTCTCCGTCGTCGTTAACGTGGAAGTGGTAGAGCCCTGAGTTAATATCCGGCGGCAGGATCTTAAGCCCCATGCGCCAGCACTCATCCACCAGGCCAACCACCTTCTCGGTGTTGTCCATATCGGCCGTCATTACCGCCGCCATAAATTCAGCAGGATAGTGCGCTTTCAGCCACAGCGTTTGATACGACACCAAAGCATAGGCGGCGGAGTGGGATTTGTTAAATCCGTACCCGGCGAATTTCTCCACCAGGTCGAAGATTTTCATCGCCAGCTCGCCGTCAACGCCGTTTTTCTTCGCCCCGTCTTCAAAGATGGAGCGCTGCTTGGCCATCTCTTCCGGCTTTTTCTTACCCATCGCACGACGCAGCATGTCCGCGCCGCCGAGCGTATAGCCGGAAAGCACCTGAGCAATCTGCATGACCTGTTCCTGATACAGGATAATGCCGTAGGTTGGCTCCAGCACCGGCTTCAGGCTTTCATGCTGCCACTGAACGTCCGGGTAAGAAATCTCTTCGCGACCGTGCTTACGGTCGATAAAGTTATCTACCATCCCTGACTGCAGTGGGCCCGGACGAAACAGGGCGACCAGTGCGATCATATCTTCGAAGCAGTCGGGCTGCAGGCGTTTAATCAGATCTTTCATGCCGCGGGATTCAAGCTGGAAGACGGCTGTCGTCTCCGAGCGCTGCAGCATGTCGAAACTTTTCTTGTCATCCAGCGGGATGGCGGCAATGTCTATCGGCTCAAGGCCCTGCTTTTCCCGGCGCGGGTTGATCATCTTCAGCGCCCAGTCGATGATCGTCAGCGTACGCAGGCCGAGGAAGTCAAACTTCACCAGCCCGGCGTATTCTACGTCGTTCTTATCAAACTGAGTAACCGGGTGCTCACCCGCTTCATCGCAGTAGAGCGGCGCGAAGTCGGTAATTTTGGTCGGGGCGATAACCACGCCCCCCGCATGCTTGCCGGCGTTACGCGTGACGCCTTCCAGCTTGCGCGCCATGTCGATCAGCGCTTTCACTTCTTCGTCAGCTTCGTAGATTTCCGGCAGCTGAGGTTCGGCTTCAAACGCTTTTGCCAGCGTCATGCCCGGATCGGGCGGCACCAGCTTCGAAATACGATCGACAAACCCGTACGGGTGGCCCAGCACGCGGCCGACGTCACGAATAACCGCCTTCGCCGCCATCGTACCGAACGTAATAATCTGCGATACCGCATCACGGCCGTACATATCGGCAACGTGCTCGATCACCTGGTCGCGTTTCTCCATGCAGAAGTCGACGTCAAAGTCGGGCATGGAAACACGTTCCGGGTTAAGGAAACGTTCGAACAGCAGGTCGAATTCCAGCGGATCGAGGTCGGTAATTTTAAGCGCATAGGCCACAAGCGATCCCGCACCGGAGCCACGTCCCGGTCCAACCGGTACGCCGTTATCCTTCGACCACTGGATAAACTCCATTACGATCAGGAAGTAGCCCGGGAAGCCCATCTGGTTGATGACCTGGAGTTCAATATCCAGGCGTTCATCGTACGGCGGCCGCTTCTCTTTGCGAACGGCCTCATCCGGGAACAGGAATTCCAGACGCTCTTCCAGACCTTCTTTTGATTTCACGACCAGGAAATCTTCCGTGGTCATGTCACCCGTCGGGAACTGCGGCAGGAAGTATTCGCCGAGGCGGACGGTAACGTTACAGCGCCTGGCGATCTCTACGCTGTTTTCCAGCGCTTCGGGGATATCGGAGAAGAGTTCACACATCTCCTCCTCGCTGCGCATGTACTGTTGAGCGGAGTAATTACGCGGCCGTTTCGGATCGTCGAGCGTGAAGCCATCGTGGATCGCCACGCGAATTTCGTGAGCGTCAAAATCTCCCGGCTCGAGGAAGCGTACATCGTTTGTCGCGACGACGGGCAGCCCGCGTTCTTCCGCAAGTGCGACCGCCGCATGCAGATAGCTCTCTTCGTCCTGACGACCGGTGCGGATCAACTCCAGATAATAACGATCCGGGAAATACTCTTCATAGAACGAGACGCATTGATCCACCAGCGCGCTATTGCCGCGCAGCAGGCATTTACCGACATCGCCCATACGGCCGCCAGAGATCAGCAGCAGCCCTTCGTTCAGCTCAGCCAGCCAGTCCCTGTCGATCCACGGGCCCAGCGCACCATATCCGCGCTGATAGGCTTTTGAGATAAGCAGAGTGAGGTTTTGATAGCCCGTGTTGTTCATCGCCAGCACGGAGATTTGCGTCATTTCATCGCCGACGAGATCGCTCTGGACATGAAAATCTGCGCCGACGATAGGCTTCATTCCCGCACCGTGCGCCGTTCCGTAGAACTTCACCAGGCCACACAGGTTGGTAAAATCGGTGATCGCCAGCGCGGGCATGCCAAGGGAGGCCGCCTTTTTTACCAGCGGCCCGGTCTTCGCCAGCCCATCGATCATGGAGTAGTCGCTATGCACCCGCAGGTGTACGAAACGTGGTTCAGCCATCTTCAGATTCCGCGTTACTTAATTGCTTGCGTATTGATTCAGGACACCCGTCCCAGCGCGCGTTTCACCGGGCCAAAACTGCGCCGGTGATGTTCGGTTGCGCCATGTTCAGCCAGCCTTTCCAGATGGAAAGGTGTGGGATACCCCTTATGCTGGGCGAAACCATACTGAGGATAAGTGAGGTCCAGCGCGGCCATTTCGGCGTCGCGCGTCACTTTGGCAATGATAGAAGCGGCGCTAATTTCTGCGACCCGACTATCGCCTTTGACGACCGCCATTGAAGGCATGGGCAATGCCGGACAGCGGTTGCCGTCAATCAGGACATATTCCGGGGAAATTTTCAGACCTGCTACCGCACGCTGCATCGCCAGCATCGTGGCATGCAAAATATTCAGCTCGTCTATTTCATGCGGTTCAGCGCGCCCCAGGCTCCAGGCCAGCGCCTTCTCCTGAATCTCACTGAACAGCGCCAGACGGCGTTTTTCAGACAATTTTTTTGAGTCGTTCAGCCCGATAATCGGGCGAGCCGGATCGAGGATCACCGCGGCAGTCACCACAGCCCCGACCAACGGGCCACGACCCACTTCGTCCACGCCCGCCACAAGGCGAGTGTGAGGATAAACAAATTCCATCATTTTGCTAACTCCAGCACCGCATCAGCCGCTTGCTCATCAGCATTACAGCGGATCAGTTGATGCAGTTCGCGGAAGGTATCGTGCATCTGGTGGCTGGTCTTGCCGTTCGCGAGCAGCGGCAGTAGTGCATCGGCAAGCGCCTGCGGCTGGCACTCATCCTGCAGCAGCTCTTTCACCAGCTCGCGCCCGGCAAGCAGGTTTGGCAGGGAGACATAATCCGTTTTAACCAGACGTTTTGCCAGCCAGAAAGTGAACGGCTTCATGCGATAACCGACCACCATCGGGCATTTCGCCAGCATGCATTCCAGCGCCGCCGTGCCGGAAGCCAGCAGCGCGGCATCGCTCGCATACATCGCTTCCCGCCCTTTCCCGTCCAGAAGACGGACGTGAAGATCCGGGGCGACTTCCGCTTTAATGCGCTCAAACTGCTCGCGGCGTTTGGCATTTACCAGCGGAACAACCACTTCAAGATCCGGATAGGTCTGGCGAAGAATTTGCGCAGTTTTGAGGAAATCGGCGCTCAGCATCTCAACTTCTGCGCCACGGCTGCCCGGTAGCAGTGCCAGACAGTGCACATCGTGCGGGATGCCCAGCGCGTCGCGCGCCGCGTTTTTATCCGGATCCAATGGCATCGCATCCGCCATGGTATGACCGATAAAACGGCACGGAACATTAAATCTGTCGTAAAACGCTTTTTCGAAAGGCAGGAAAGCCAGCACCAGGTTGGTGGACCGTCCGATTTTGAAAACGCGTTTCTGTCGCCACGCCCAGACGGACGGACTGACGTAGTGAATTGTTTTGATACCCTGCTTTTTCAGATTCCCTTCGAGGGTAATGTTGAAATCAGGTGCATCAATACCGACAAACACATCGGGTTTGAGTTCGGTAAAACGGCGGGTGAGATCGGCGCGGATGTGCAGCAAACGGCGTAGCCGTCCCAGCACCTCGACGATGCCCATCACGGCGAGTTCTTCCATTTCATACCAGGCTTCACAGCCTTCGGCCTGCATCAGCGGGCCAGCAACGCCGACAAAGCGAGCATTGGGTACACGCGCCTTAAGCGCGCGAATGAGACCGGCACCAAGAATATCGCCGGAGGTTTCTCCGGCGACCAGGGCTATCGTAAGCGGACGACTGTCGACCATTAACGAATCAGACCCCTTGTTGAACGGTCAAAGAATTCCATGAACGCGTTCACTTCCGGGTGCTTATTCGCCAGCTCGGCAATTTCCGGCTTCGCCTCTTCCAGCGTTTTACCGCTACGGTACAGCAGTTTGTACGCGTTGCGGATAGCAGTAATCGCTTCGCGGCTAAAACCACGACGCTTGAGGCCTTCGATGTTCACGCCAAACGGCGTGGCATGGTTGCCCTGCGCAATCACATACGGTGGGACGTCCTGCGCCACACCGGAGCATCCGCCAACCATCACGTGCGCACCAATGATGCAGAACTGATGGACTGCGGTCATGCCGCCAATAATTGCGAAGTCATCAACCGATACGTGTCCTGCCAGCGTTGCGTTGTTGGCAAGAATACAGCGATCACCCACGGTACAGTCGTGCGCGATGTGCGCATTAACCATAAACAGGTTATCGCTGCCCACCTTCGTCAACCCACCACCCTGTACTGTTCCACGATGAATAGTGACGCTTTCGCGAATACGGTTACGATCGCCAATTTCCAGACGGGTCGACTCACCAGCATATTTCAGATCCTGGTTAACTTCGCCGATGGAAGCGAACTGATAGATCTCGTTATTGCAGCCAATGGTCGTGTGACCATTCACGACAACGTGAGATTTCAGTACTGTACCCTCACCAATTTCGACATGGGGTCCAACAATACAAAACGGGCCAATGTGGACGTTAGCGCCAATGATGGCACCGGTTTCCACAATAGCGGTAGGATGAATAAAGGCGGATTTATCAATCACGTATCAGGACTCCCGGCTACGAGCACACATCATCGTCGCTTCGCAAACAACTTTGCCGTCAACCAGCGCTACGCCTTTGAAGCGAGTCAGGCCACGACGCGTTTTTTCAAAAGTGACTTCCATGATCATCTGATCACCAGGCACGACAGGGCGCTTAAAGCGCGCTTCATCAATACCCGCGAAGTAATACAGCTCACCTGGCTCCAGTTTGCCAACGCTTTTAAACGCCAGAATACCGGTAGCCTGAGCCATCGCTTCCAGAATCAACACACCCGGGAAGATAGGCTTACCAGGGAAGTGTCCCTGGAAAAACGGCTCGTTCACGGAAACATTTTTCACTGCGCGCAGAAAACGACCTTCTTCAAAATCCAGCACACGGTCTACCAGCAGAAACGGGTAGCGGTGCGGCAGAAGTTCTAAAATCTCTTCAATATGCAGAGTATGAGTGTCAGTAGTCAAAATACTCTTCCTGTCAAAATGTACTGATAACAATAATAACACGGCCTGCCGGTTTATTAGAAAGCCGACAGGCCGGGAAAAATAGCGTTCAACGGATGACGCTTAATCTTGTTGATCGATCTTACGCTCAAGAGACTTGAGGCGCTTGCTCATATCATCAATGTTCATCACCAGAGCTGCTGTTTTACGCCATACCTTGTTGGGTTGTAGCGGAATACCTGAGGAATAGACGCCAGGTTCAGTGATAGGACGCATTACCATGCCCATTCCCGTCACAGTCACCTTGTCGCATATTTCCATATGGCCATTAATCACGCTCGCGCCGCCAATCATGCAATAACGGCCAATTTTCAGGCTGCCTGCCATGATGACGCCACCCGCAACCGCGGTATTGTCGCCAATCACAACGTTATGCGCAATCTGGCACTGGTTATCGATGATAACACCATTGCCAATGATCGTGTCGTCAAGCGCGCCACGGTCAATGGTGGTACAGGCGCCGATCTCTACGCGATCGCCAATAATAACGCGACCAAGCTGCGGGATCTTAACCCAGTTACCACGATCGTTAGCGTAACCAAAGCCATCAGAACCAATAACGGTGCTGGACTGGACGAGGCAATTTTCGCCAATTTCAACATCATGATAAACGGACACATTGGCCCATAAACGGGTTCCGGCGCCGATTTTCGTATTTTTCCCAACGAAGCAGCCCGGGCCAATGACGACGTTATCGCCCAGCACAACGCCGGATTCGATAACTGCATTCGCGCCAACGGCGACGTTGTTACCAAGCCTGGCCGTCGCATCAATCGCTGCACTGGCCGCAATGTTCTGGGCCGGCTGCGGCGTGGTATCAAGAATTTGAGCCATGCGTGCATACGTCAGGTAGGGGTTTTTCACTACCAGCGCGCTTACAGTGGCAAATGGAAGATCGTCCTGCGTCAGTACAACAGCTGACGCCTGGCATTGAGCCAGTTGCTCACGGTACTTAGGGCTTACCATGAAGGTAATCGTGCCAGCTTTAGCAGATTGCATGGACGCAACAGCGGTGATGACGATATCGCCATCACCGTGTAATTCTGCATCCAACTGCTGAGCTAAATCAGCCAGTCGAATTGAAGGCATTACTTATTTAACCTGTTTCAGAACATCAGCAGTGATGTCTTTAACATCTTTGCTGTTATAAGCAACGGCGTTCGCATCTACAACCAGATCGATACTCTGATCGGCAGCCACTGCTTTAACAGCAGTCTGAATGCGAGTTACCAGCTTGCCGCGTTCTTCGTTAGAACGACGCTGACGATCCTGCTCGAAAGCCTGCGCTTTCTGGGAGAACGTCTGGCGCTGAGCCATTACGTCTTTTTCCAGCTTGCTGCGATCGCTTGCTTTCATGGTAGAACCATCACGCTGCAGACGCTGCATTTTGGACTGAAGATCGTTTTCCATACCCTGCAGTTCGCTTGCACGGCCTTTGAATTCGTTTTCCAGAGTCGCAGAAACACCCGTTTTCTGTGCAACCTGCTGGAACAAATTACCCATATTGACGATTGCAATTTTGTCTGCTGCCTGAGCAGAAGTTGCCATCGCTAAACCGAGACCTGCAGCTAATAACCACTTTTTCACAATTAACTCCTTACCATCCCATTGGCACCAGAAGGTACCGTTCTTTGCGTGGCAAGGCGACCGTGTTACCGATCGCCAGTTGTCAGCGCTACACTGCCAACGCATTCCTTTGCAGCGGATTATTACCAGGTTTTACCAATGTTAAACTGGAATTGCTCCGCTTTGTCTCCATCATATTTCTTAAACGGCTGGGCGTAGGAGAAGACCAACGGTCCCAGCGGTGACATCCATTGTAATGCGATACCGGCAGACATGCGAATATTGCTCGGATCGCTGTAGTCAGGAATGCCTTCTGCGCGCATCTGGGCAGTATTCTGCCAGTTGGTATCCCACACGGTACCGGCATCCCAGAAGAAGGACGTACGGACCGAGTTCGCATATTTATCACTGATAAACGGCGTTGGCGTGATGAACTCCAGACTGGCAACGGCCATGGCGTTACCGCCCACCGCGTCATTGGAGCTACAGACTTCTGACGAGGAAGACTTATCACAGTTATCTTTGTCGTTTCCGCCGTAGTAAACCGCTTTCGGACCAATGTTATTGGACTGGAAACCACGAACGGTGCTGGAGCCACCCGCATAGAAGTTTTCATAGAACGGCAGTTCTTTGCTACCCAGACCATCTCCATAGCCCCAACGGGTACGACCCAGAACCACCCACTTATGATCGTCATCGATCGGGAAATAGGACGCGGTATCCAGCGTGACCTTATAGAACTCGTTATCGGAACCCGGCACGGTAACTTTACCGTTCAGGTTGACGCGAGAACCTTCCGTTGGGAAGTAACCACGGTCGAGACGGTTATAGGTCCAGCCGTAGTTAAAGGTGAAGTCATCCGCCGCGAAGCCATTGTCATTACCATTTTTACTGGTTGACTGGCCGATAGAGTCCAGATAACGCCACATCGCCACCTGCGGTTGCATGTTGGACAGGTCGTTATGCACGTAACCCAAGCCTGCACGCAGGGTGTTGTATTCGTTAACCGGGAAGCCAAGCGTACCGTCTACACCGTAACTCTTGTTGGTGTATGAAGACAGGTCCGCGTCATCTGCTTTAAAGTCGTTATAGAAGATACGACCGCCCAGGCTCACACCGTCTACGGTGAAGTATGGGTTAGTCACAGAGAACTCAGAGTAGGTCTGGTAGTCGTTTTTGGTGCCGTTAATACCGACAGAGTAACCCGTACCCAGCCAGTTATCCTGCTGTACGCCGACCTGGAAGCTGACGCCGCTTTCAGTACCGTAGCCCACACCGAAGTTGAAGCTACCGGTGTTGCGCTCTTTCACTTTATATACGACATCAACCTGATCCGGGCTGCCCGGTACGCGCTGGGTATCGGTATCCACCGTTTCAAAATAGCCCAGACGGTTCAGACGCTCTTTACCCTGATCAACGAGGTCGCTTCCCAACCATGCGCCTTCCATCTGACGCATTTCGCGACGCAGAACGGAATCTTTGGAGGTGTCGTTACCGACGAAGCGGATCTTACGCACGTAGAAACGGTTGCCCGCATCAACATTCACGTGCAGCTTAACGGTTTTATCCGCGTCATTGATTTCCGGCTGAGTCTGTACGCGCGGATAGGCATAACCGTAGCGGCCGAGCAGCTTCTTAATGCTGTCTTCCATTTTGGTTACCTTGGAACCGCTATACAGATCGCCCGGCTGAATTTTGGTCAGCGATTCGATTTCAGCAGAATGCCCCGCCAGGTTACCACTCACTTCAACACCAGAAAGCTTGTACTGCTCGCCTTCAGTGATGTTAACCGTAATGTAGATACCTTTCTTGTCCGGAGTCAGACTGACCTGAGTCGAGTCGATGTTGAAACGCGCATAGCCACGATCGAGATAGTAGCTGCGCAGGGTTTCGAGGTCGCCCGCCAGTTTCTGTTTCTGGTATTTGCGATCGCCCACCACGTTCCACCATGGCACTTCATCGCGCAGCTGGAAGGTGGAGATCAGTTCGTCGGTGCTGAACGCGTGGTTGCCGACAATGTTGATCTGCTGGATCTTCGCAGAAACACCTTCCTGGAAGACCAGCTTCAGGTCAACACGGTTACGCGGCAGCGGAGTGACAACCGCTTTCACGCTGGCGCTGTATTTACCGACGCTGTAGTAGAAGTCTTCCAGACCTTTTTCAATGTCTGAAAGGGTTGTGCGGTCCAGGGACTCACCCACACGAACACCAGATGCTTCAAGGTTCTGCTTGAGCATGTCATCTTTCACCGACTTGTTACCGGAGAAAGTGATACTGGCGATCGTCGGACGTTCTTTTACCTGTACCAGCAGCGTATCACCATCGCGCAGGACGCGGACGTCCTCAAAGTTGCCGGTGGCAAACAGAGCACGGATGGTGTTACTGATATCATCATCATTAACCGTATCGCCGGGGCGTACAGGCATACTGAGGAGGGCCGCACCAACGGCGACACGCTGGAGGCCTTCGAAATGAATGTCTTTCACTACGAACCCGTCAGCACCGTATACGGTGGCGCTGCTAAACAGCAGCGACGCTATGAGCAACTTTTTCATCGCCATCGTTATTATGCGTTCTTCCTAACACTCTCTTACAACCGAGAGAAATCATTGAAAAGTGCAAGCCCCATTAACAGCACCAGCAAAATCGAGCCAATGCGATAACTAAAGTCTTGAACTCGCTCGGATACCGGTCCGCCTTTTAGCTTTTCAATCGCCAAAAACAGCAGATGACCCCCGTCTAAAACGGGAAGCGGGAACAGGTTGATTATCCCAAGGTTCACGCTAATGAGCGCGAGGAACATGAGATAGTAAATCACCCCGAATTCCGCTGACATCCCAGCCCCCTGAGCAATCGAAATTGGCCCACTGAGGTTGTTCAGTTTCACATCACCGGTTATCAATTTCCCCAACATGTTGACCGTCAGCTTCATCAGTTGCCATGTTTTATCCGTGGCTTCAAGGATGGCGCTGAACGGCCCATACTGGCGTATTGTCTTGTACTCATCTGGCAGCGGGATCACTTTTGGCACAACGCCTGCAAACCCTTCTGCCTTTTTGCCGACCGACTTCGTATCCGGGATCAGCGTCAGCGAAAGCGGACTGCCCTGCCTTTCAACTTCCAGCGCGAGAGACGTTCCCGGATTATCGCGCACCAGAGTAACAAAGGTCATCCACTCTGTTAATGGTTGACCATCGACTTTAACGATCCTGTCGCCCGCTTGCAAACCCGCTTTGCTCGCCGCCGAATTTGCCTGTACTTCGGCTAATACCGGCTCAATCTGCGCGCCGCGTGGACGAATGCCCAGCGCAGCGACGGGATCCTCTTTGTCTGGCTCGAAACGCCAGTGACGTAAATCGAGTACTTTGTCCTGACGCGTATCTGAACCAAACGGCGATACGCTGATGGTGGTCTGCGCATCGCCAATTTTGGCTACCAGCTGCAGTCGCACGGCATCCCAATCAGGGGTTTCGATGCCATCAATCGCTTTAAGTTCCATCCCGGATGTAATTTGCGCACTCGCCGCGATGGAATTGGGGGCAATTTCACCCACCACCGGACGTACGCCAGGGACGCCGATGATAAACACCAGCCAGTAAGCGAAAATCGCAAAGATGAAGTTGGCTACCGGTCCGGCAGCAATGATGGCGGCGCGTTGTCCAACGGTTTTATTGTTGAATGCGCTGTGTCGCAGCTCAGGAGCGACAGGCTCGACGCGTTCGTCGAGCATTTTGACGTAGCCGCCCAGCGGGATAAGGGCGATGACAAATTCCGTGCCGTGGCGGTCGGTGCGCGTCCAGAGTGATTTACCAAAACCGATGGAAAATCGCTCTACGCGCACGCCACAGCGGCGAGCAACCCAGAAATGGCCAAATTCATGCACGGTAATCAGTACACCCAGTGCAACAATGAACGCCGCCAGATTCCAGAGAATGCTCAGCATAAAACCTTCCGTTAAATCGTCCCGAATACCAGTAAAAGCAAACACGCAAACACTGGAACAGCCGCTGTCAGGCTATCAATGCGATCCAGTATACCGCCATGCCCTGGAATCAGGTGTCCGCTGTCCTTAATCCCTGCTTCACGCTTAAACATACTTTCGGTTAAATCACCGAGCACGGAGGCAAGCGCAGCAAAAATCGAGCACACCAGCAGTATTGACGGTGCCACTTCAAGATTCGCCCAGACGCCGTAGCCCCAGGAGATGATCGCTGCCGTAAACAGGCCGCCGATGAATCCTTGCCAGGTTTTGCCCGGAGAAACCTTCGGTGCCAGCTTATGTTTGCCAAACAGTTTACCAAACATATAGGCCCCGGAGTCAGCCCCCCAGACCAGAATCATCACATAAAGCAGCCAGATCGCACCGCTGTAGTGGTTTTCGTCGTAGTGCCAGGCTCGCAGCGCAACCATACCCCAGAAAAAAGGAATAATTGTGAGCAAGCCAAAAATCAGTCGCAGCACTTTTGAATTACGCCACAATGCCGCGGAACCCGGATAAAAAAGAACCAGCAACAGCGCGGCAACCCACCAGGCCAGCGATATCCACAAAGATCCGGCAACCAGGGGCTGATGAATATCATGGTGATATTCAGGCAACGTAAACAGCATTATGGCCAGGATAAAGCCACAAAGTACCGCAAGCCATACTCGCTGAGTGCGCGAGGTAAAGCCGCTAAACTGTCCCCATTCCCACGCGGCGAGCATGCACACCACCAGCGTGACAATAGCGAATCCCACCGGGGGCAGTAAAAACAGCGCCGCAATGACAATGGGTATTAATACAAAAGCGGAAATCAGGCGATACTTCAGCAAAAGCTACCCCCATCAGGCTTTGTCGCCACCAGGCTCGGTGCCGCCGAAACGACGCTCTCGATTGGCAAAGGCATGCAGCGCACCTTCAAAGTCTTGTTCATCAAAATCGGGCCAAAGAACATCCGTAAAGTAAAGTTCGGCATAGGCAATTTGCCATATCAAAAAGTTACTTATGCGATGTTCCCCCCCTGTCCTAATTACCAAATCCACAGGTGCCTGTTCATTCATGCAGATTTGCTTGCTCAGCGCCTCTTCATCAATTTGGTCGGGTCTCAACAGCCCTTCCTGAACCTGTTCGGCCAGATGCCGAACGCCCTGGATAATATCCCAGCGTCCGCCGTAATTCGCCGCAATATTCAGCGTCAAACCGGTATTATTTTCCGTCAGCGCTTCAGCTTTGCGAATCCGTTCCTGCAAACGTGAGTTAAAACGACTGGTATCGCCAATGATACGCAGGCGGACGTTGTGGCGGTGCAGGCTTTTTACTTCGCTGTCTAGCGCCCACACAAACAATTCCATCAACGCAGTCACTTCCTGCAGAGGTCGATTCCAGTTTTCACTGCTAAAAGCATAGAGCGTTAACGCATCAATGCCGTTGTTGGCGGCAAAAGAAACGGCGCGACGAACGGATTTCGCCCCCGCTTTATGCCCAAAGGCTCGTATCTTCCCTTGTCTTTTCGCCCAGCGGCCATTGCCATCCATAATGATTGCTACATGACGGCAGCCATGAGCTGGCAAATTTTCGCTTATTGGTTGATTCGCAGACAACATAACGCGTTTTTTGTCCCTGAAAAGGATTTAACGGTACTCAGGAATACTGAAGCCTATACATAAAAAAGCCGTGTCAAACCACGGCTCACCTGACCACATTAAGTCAAATACCTGCGATCAGGTGGCGCAGACTATATCACTGAAGCCCAACGCTAACAAATAGCACGACGACTAGTGCTTGCTTTATCACCAGCTTGCGAGACGTGTCACCTGTTGGCGCGCAATATTACGCGCAGCTGCATCCACCGCCAGCACCTCTTCCACGCTTTGTGGTTCGCGCAAATCCATCATGTCCAGTACCGATAAATTAAGCGACGCGATATCGGTAAAACGAATTTGCTGATTCAGAAATGCCTCAACGGTAATTTCATTAGCTGCATTAAGTGCCGTCGTCGCCGCCTGCCCCTGGTCAAAGGCATTCATCGCAAGCTTCAGACAAGGATAGCGGTCGTAGTCTGGTTCACTGAACGTCAGGGAACTTAGCTTGCAGAAATCAAGCGGCTTCACGCCGGATTTCACTCGATTTGGCCACGCCATTGAATGGGCAATCGGCGTACGCATGTCCGGCTCGCCCAGCTGTGCCAGCACGCTGCCATCCTGATAACGCACCATCGAGTGAATCACCGATTGCGGGTGAATCAGTACTTCCATCTGTTTCGCTGACGCATTAAACAGCCAGCGCGCTTCAATGTATTCCAGACCTTTGTTCATCATGGTGGCAGAATCAACGGAGATTTTACGCCCCATCGACCAGTTCGGATGACGGCACGCCTGATCCGGTGTCATCGCACGCAGTTCAGACAGTGGCGTTTCACGGAACGGGCCACCAGACCCGGTAAGCAGAATAGACACTACGCCATTCTGCTCCAGGTCAGCGTACCCCAGGTTCTGTTGAAAAGGTTGCGGTAAACTCTGAAAAATCGCGTTGTGTTCGCTGTCGACCGGCAGAAGACGCGCGCCGTGCTGCTTCACCGCATCCATAAACAGGCGTCCACAGGTGACCAGCGACTCTTTATTGGCCAGCAAAACATCCTTACCGGCATCAATCGCAGCAAGCGTCGGCAGCAGCCCTGCCGCGCCGACAATGGCCGCCATGACCTGATCCACCTCATCCAGCGCCGCCATCTCGCAGGCCGCCTGCTGGCCGCTCAGCACTTCGGTTCGGCTGCCCTTTTCACGCAGCTGTGCTTTTAGCAGACGCGCGCTCTCTTCGTCATCCATCACCGCATAGCGGGGCGCAAACTCCAGGCACTGTTCGACCATTCGCTGCACATTCTTACCGGCCACCAGCGCTGTCACGGTGTAAAGTTCAGGATTATGGCGAACGACGTCGAGAGTGCTGCAACCGATAGAGCCGGTTGAGCCGAGGAGTGTTAAATGCTTCATGAGATGCCCGAAAAAAGTTAGACCAGATAAAAGCAAAACGCCGCCAGCAAGACCCGAAGTCCTTCTGAACGGCGTTTATCAGTGTACGACAGAAATCAGAACTGCATCAGTTCCGCTTCTTTTTCTGCCAGCGCCGCATCAATTTTCTTGATGGCCGCGTCGGTCATTTTCTGAATGTCGTCCTGAGAACGACGATCGTCATCTTCGCTGATCTCTTTTTCTTTCAGCAGTGCTTTCACTTTATCGTTCGCGTCGCGACGGACGTTACGCACGGATACACGACCCTGCTCAGCTTCGCCACGAACCACTTTGATAAGATCTTTACGACGTTCTTCCGTCAGCGGAGGCAGTGGAACGCGGATGTCTGCGCCCGCAGAGCTTGGGTTCAGTCCGAGGTCAGAGGCCATAATCGCTTTCTCAACGGCCGGGCTCATAGAGCGGTCGAAGACGTTGATTTTCAGCGTACGGGTATCTTCAACCGTCACGCTCGCCAGCTGGCGCAGAGGGGTTGGCGTACCGTAATATTCTACGATGATGCCATCCAGCAGGCTTGGGGAAGCACGGCCAGTACGGATTTTGCTGATTTGGTTTTTGAACGCTTCTACGCATTTGTCCATGCGTACTTCAGCATCTTTTCTGATGTCGTTAATCACGTTACGAATCCTTGAAAACTTGTCTCAGGCAGACTATCCGCCAGCACAGCGCTACAGGTGTGCTAAGTATAGTCGCGTTTAATTCATGACAACGCCAAAGGCGCGCCCGGGTAAGATACCACTACAAAATAAAGCGGAATCTTACCTGTATTTATCGTCAACGGAAATTATTCCGTGATCAAAGTGCCTTCTTTTTCGCCCATGACCACGCGACGCAGTGCGCCAGGTTTGTTCATGTTGAAGACACGGATCGGCAGTTTGTGGTCGCGAGCCAGCGTGAAGGCGGCAAGATCCATCACTTTCAGCTCTTTATCCAGCACTTCGCTGTAGCTCAGCTGATCGTACATGGTGGCAGAAGGATCTTTTGCCGGATCGGCAGTAAACACGCCGTCTACTTTGGTCGCTTTCAGTACCACATCGGCTTCGATCTCGATACCGCGCAGGCAGGCAGCGGAATCGGTTGTAAAGAACGGGTTACCCGTACCGGCGGAGAGGATCACCACGCGGTTATTGCGCAGCAGGCTGATGGCTTCTGCCCAGCTGTAATTATCGCAAACGCCATTCAGCGGAATCGCGGACATCAGGCGGGCATTCACATAGGCGCGGTGCAGGGCATCACGCATCGCCAGGCCATTCATGACGGTTGCCAGCATACCCATGTGGTCGCCCACAACGCGGTTCATCCCCGCTTTCGCCAGACCAGCACCACGGAAAAGGTTGCCACCGCCAATGACCACGCCAACCTGGATACCCAGTTCGACCAGTTCTTTGATTTCCTGTGCCATGCGATCAAGGATGCTTGCGTCAATACCGAAGCCTTCTGATCCCTGCAGCGCTTCGCCACTCAGCTTAAGCAGAATGCGTTTGTACACGGGTTTTGCATTGGTAGCCATGTTTCTTTCCTGAGACTGTCAACGATTAAGATGGGGGTTAATTCTGGCGACATGATATGCCGCAAATCAGCACAGCGATACTGGAGCCTGTCTGATTTCCTGTGACGGGTGACAAAAAGAAGCCGCCCTCAGGCGGCTCCTTTTCAATCATTAAGACTGCTTGGACATTGCAGCAACTTCTGCTGCGAAGTCAGTCTCAACTTTCTCGATGCCTTCGCCCACTTCGAAGCGGATGAAGCCAGTTACGTCAGCGTTGTGCTCTTTCAGCAGCTGAGCAACAGACTTGCTTGGGTCCATTACGAATGGCTGGCCAGTCAGAGAAACTTCGCCGGTGAATTTCTTCATGCGGCCTTCAACCATTTTCTCTGCGATTTCTTTTGGCTTACCAGACTGCATCGCGATGTCCAGCTGAACCTGGTACTCTTTCTCTACTACTTCAGCAGACACGTCTTCTGGCTTAACGAATTCTGGTTTGCTTGCAGCGATGTGCATAGCCAGCTGTTTAACCAGCTCTTCGTCAGCGCCTTTAGCCGCAACCAGAACACCGATACGTGCACCGTGCTGGTAAGAGCCCAGAACGTCGCCTTCCAGAGAAGATACGCGACGGATGTTGATGTTCTCACCGATTTTAGCAACCAGCGCAACACGTTCTTCTTCGAACTGTGCTTTCAGAACTTCAACGTCAGTGATTTTACCCGCAACAGCTGCGTCCAGAACTTTGTTAGCAAATGCCTGGAAACCGCCATCTTTAGCAACGAAGTCAGTCTGGCAGTTAACTTCCAGAATGATGCCGTAGTTGCCGTCGATCTTAGTGATGATCACGCCGTCAGCAGCAACGTTGCCTGCTTTTTTAGCTGCTTTGATCGCACCGGATTTACGCATGTTTTCGATTGCCAGCTCGATGTCGCCGTTCGCTTCAGTCAGCGCTTTTTTGCAATCCATCATGCCTGCGCCAGTACGCTCGCGCAGCTCTTTTACCAGGGATGCGGTAATTTCAGCCATTCTTAAATCCTCGGGAGATGTGAACTGCCCGGCCGGGGGCCAAACAGTGTAAATTGAAAAAAGGGGCCGGTAATGGGCCCCTATTCATACACGGTACTAATAAGGGGTAAAACCTTATTATTCAGCTTCTACGAAGCTTTCTTCCGCCTGAGAAGCCAGATCCTGGGAACGGCCTTCACGAACGGTAGCAGCTACAGCGCTCAGGTACAGGCTAACAGCACGGATTGCGTCGTCGTTACCCGGGATAACGAAGTCAACACCGTCCGGATCGGAGTTGGTATCAACGATAGCGAATACCGGGATACCCAGGTTGTTAGCTTCTTTGATTGCGATGTGCTCGTGGTCTGCATCGATTACGAACAGCGCGTCTGGCAGGCCGCCCATATCTTTGATACCGCCCAGGCTGTTTTCCAGCTTGTCCAGTTCACGAGTGCGCATCAGCGCTTCTTTCTTAGTCAGCTTGTCGAAAGTACCGTCCTGAGACTGGGTTTCCAGATCTTTCAGGCGTTTGATGGACTGACGAACAGTTTTCCAGTTGGTCAGCATGCCGCCCAACCAGCGATGGTTCACGAAGAACTGGTCGCAGCTGTTAGCAGCATCTTTCACAGCTTCGCTTGCAGCGCGCTTAGTACCAACGAACAGAATCTTACCTTTACGGGAAGAGATCTTGTTCAGCTCAGCCAGGGCTTCGTTGAACATTGGTACAGTTTTCTCAAGGTTGATGATGTGAACTTTGTTACGCGCGCCGAAGATGAAAGGCTTCATTTTCGGGTTCCAGTAACGGGTCTGGTGACCGAAGTGAACACCAGCCTTGAGCATGTCGCGCATGGAAACAGTTGCCATGTTTAAAACCTCTATATTGAAAGTTGGGGTTATGCCTCCACGTATCCCATATTACCGACCCCGAAGGGCACCCCGGAATATGTGCCGATACGTGTGTGTTGTTACACAAAGTGAGATTTGTCGCTTCCGTCCAGCCTGTGTATCTGAGATGGATCGGAAGTCCGGCGCGCTTTATACCACAAAACACGACCAGAAACCAACAGTTGTTGGCGGAGTGTGCTGTTAATGATTCTCAATTTGGCACGGAGCGTGCCTGACTGATACCATTGACGACACTTAGACTAGTATTGTCGAAAAAATCG
The DNA here is from genome assembly GCF_014930495.1 of Enterobacter cloacae complex sp. S3. Taxonomy (NCBI): domain Bacteria; kingdom Pseudomonadati; phylum Pseudomonadota; class Gammaproteobacteria; order Enterobacterales; family Enterobacteriaceae; genus Enterobacter; species Enterobacter cloacae complex sp. S3. The sequence goes on from NZ_JADBRD010000033.1 coordinate 32,681, forward strand.
ACACCGATGGACAGATTACATGGCTATCTCTATTAAGACACCTGAAGAAATTGAAAAGATGCGCATCGCCGGTCGTCTGGCCGCGGAAGTGCTGGAAATGATCGAGCCGTTCGTGAAGCCGGGCGTCAGCACCGGTGAACTGGACCGTATCTGTAACGACTATATCGTGAACGAGCAGCACGCGGTTTCCGCCTGCCTCGGCTACCACGGTTTCCCGAAATCCGTCTGCATCTCCATTAATGAAGTGGTGTGTCACGGCATCCCGGACGATGAAAAACTGCTGAAAGATGGCGACATCGTCAACATCGACGTAACCGTCATTAAAGACGAGTACCACGGTGACACCTCAAAAATGTTCATCGTTGGCAAGCCGACGATTCTCGGCGAGCGTCTGTGCAAAGTGACGCAAGAGAGCCTCTACCTGGCGCTGAAAATGGTTAAACCGGGTATTCGCCTGCGTACCCTCGGTGCGGCAATCCAGAAGTTTGTGGAAGCGGAAGGTTTCTCCGTGGTGCGCGAGTACTGCGGACACGGCATTGGTCGCGTCTTCCATGAAGAACCGCAGGTCCTGCACTATGATGCAGATGACGGCGGCGTGGTGCTGCAAAAAGGCATGACCTTTACCATTGAGCCGATGGTCAACGCGGGTGATTACCGCATCCGCACCATGAAAGACGGCTGGACGGTGAAAACCAAAGACAGAAGCTTGTCTGCGCAGTACGAGCATACTATTGTGGTAACAGACAACGGCTGCGAAATTATGACGTTGCGCAAGGATGACACCATCCCGGCGATACTGACGCACGATGAATGATAAAAAAGCCGGCAAATGCCGGCTTTTTTAATGGCTATAGCTTTTTCTTATGGGTGGCGCACGATGAGTAATCTTTTACCCGAACAGTATGCTAACACAGCACTTCCCACCCTCCCCGACCAGCCCGATAACCCGGGCGTCTGGCCGTCGCACGAGCTGACCTGCGCGCATATTAAAGCCCATATGGATGTTTTCCATCGCTGGCTGGGCAGCGCGTTTGACGCAGGCGTGTCGGCCGAGCAGCTCATTGAAGCGCGCACCGAATTTATCGACCAGCTGCTGCAGCGCCTGTGGATCGATTACGGGTTTGGGCAAATCAGTGATGTTGCGCTGGTTGCCGTCGGGGGCTATGGCCGCGGTGAGCTGCATCCGCTTTCCGATATCGATCTGCTGATCTTAAGCCGCAAAAAGCTGCCGGACGAACAGGCGCAAAAAATTGGCGAACTGCTGACGCTGCTCTGGGACGTAAAGCTGGAAGTCGGCCACAGCGTGCGTACCCTGGAAGAGTGTCTGCTGGAAGGGTTATCGGACCTGACCGTCGCCACCAACCTGATTGAAACCCGCCTGCTGATTGGTGACGTCGCCCTGTTCCTGGAGCTGCAAAAACACATCTTCAGCGACGGCTTCTGGCCGTCAGAAAAGTTCTTCGCCGCGAAGGTCGAGGAGCAAAATCAGCGCCACCAGCGCTACCACGGCACCAGCTATAATCTTGAACCCGATATTAAAAGCAGCCCCGGCGGCCTGCGCGACATCCACACCCTGCAGTGGGTCGCCCGCCGCCATTTTGGCGCCACTTCAATGGACGAGATGGTCGGCTTCGGCTTTTTAACCGAGGCCGAGCGTAACGAGCTGAACGAGTGCCTGCACCTGCTGTGGCGCATCCGGTTTGCCCTGCATCTGGAAGTCACCCGCTACGATAACCGCCTGCTGTTTGACCGCCAGCTCAGCGTGGCTCAGCGTCTGAATTATCAGGGCGAAGGCAACGAGCCGGTTGAGCACATGATGAAGGATTTCTTCCGCGTCACCCGCCGGGTGACCGAGCTGAACCAGATGCTGTTGCAGCTGTTCGACGAGGCCATTCTGGCCCTGACGGCGGACGAAAAACCGCGCCCGATTGATGACGAATTCCAGCTGCGCGGCACGCTTATCGACCTGCGCGACGAAACGCTGTTCATCCGCGAGCCGGAAGCGATTCTGCGGATGTTCTATACCATGGTGCGCAACAGCACCATCACCGGGATCTACTCCACCACCCTTCGCCATCTGCGCCATGCGCGCCGTCATCTGACGCAGCCGCTGTGCTATATCCCGGAAGCGCGTTCGCTGTTCCTGAGCATGCTCCGCCACCCGGGCGCCGTCAGCCGCGGCCTGCTGCCGATGCACCGCCACAGCGTGCTGTGGGCCTATATGCCGCAGTGGTCGCACATTGTCGGGCAAATGCAGTTCGATCTGTTCCACGCCTACACGGTGGATGAACACACGATCCGCGTGATGCTCAAGCTGGAAAGCTTTGCGAAAGAAGAGACGCGCTCCCGCCACCCGCTGTGCGTGGAGCTGTGGCCGCGCCTGACCCATCCGGAGCTGATCCTGATTGCCGCCCTGTTCCACGACATCGCCAAAGGTCGCGGCGGTGACCATTCGGTGCTGGGCGCGCAGGACGTGCTGAAATTTGCCGAACTGCACGGCCTGAACTCGCGTGAAACGCAGCTGGTGGCCTGGCTGGTGCGCCATCACCTGCTGATGTCGGTCACCGCGCAGCGTCGTGACATTCAGGATCCGGAAGTGATCAAGCAGTTCGCGGAAGAGGTTCAGACGGAAAATCGTCTGCGCTATCTGGTCTGCCTGACGGTGGCCGATATCTGCGCCACCAACGAGACCCTGTGGAACAGCTGGAAGCAGAGCCTGCTGCGCGAGCTGTACTTCGCCACCGAAAAACAGCTGCGTCGCGGGATGCAAAACACCCCGGACATGCGCGAGCGCGTGCGCCATCACCAGCTGCAGGCGCTCGCGCTGCTGCGGATGGATAACATTGATGAAGAGGCACTGCATCAGATTTGGGCCCGCTGCCGCGCCAACTATTTTGTCCGCCATAGCCCAAACCAGCTTGCGTGGCACGCGCGGCATCTGCTCAAGCACGATCTGTCCCAGCCGATGATCCTGCTGAGCCCGCAGGCCACCCGCGGCGGGACGGAGATTTTCATCTGGAGCCCGGACCGACCTTATCTGTTTGCTGCGGTCTGCGCCGAGCTGGACAGGCGTAACCTGAGCGTTCACGACGCGCAGATTTTCACCACCCGCGACGGCATGGCGATGGACACCTTTATCGTGCTTGAGCCGGACGGCAGCCCGCTCTCGTCGGACAGGCATGAAGGGATACGTTTTGGTCTGGAACAGGCGATTACCCAGCGCAGCTGGCAGCCCCCGCAGCCGCGTCGCCAGCCGGCGAAATTGCGCCACTTTACCGTCGATACCGAGGTCAATTTCCTGCCGACCCACACCGACCGTAAATCGTTCCTGGAGCTGATCGCGCTCGACCAGCCAGGGCTGCTTGCCCGCGTCGGCCAGGTTTTTGCCGATCTGGGAATTTCGCTCCACGGCGCCCGAATTACAACGATTGGCGAGCGAGTAGAAGATTTATTTATAATCGCAACAGCGGACCGGCGTGCCCTTAATAATGACCTGCAGCTTGAAGTGCAACAACGGTTGACAGCAGCCCTCAATCCAAACGATAAAGGGTGATATGTTTTTTAGTGAAATGGAAAGAGTAAACAATGCAGCAGTTACAGAACGTTATTGAGTCCGCTTTTGAGCGTCGCGCCGAGATTACCCCGGCAAATGTGGATACCGTGACCCGTGAAGCGGTAAACCAGGTGATTTCCCTTCTGGATTCCGGCGCGCTGCGCGTGGCAGAAAAAATCGACGGTCAGTGGGTCACTCATCAATGGCTGAAGAAAGCCGTGCTGCTCTCTTTCCGTATCAACGATAACCAGGTTATCGACGGAGCAGAAAGCCGCTACTTCGATAAAGTGCCAATGAAATTCGCTGACTACGACGAAGCGCGTTTCCAGAAGGAAGGCTTCCGTGTGGTACCGCCTGCGGCAGTGCGTCAGGGCGCATTCATCGCACGCAACACCGTGCTGATGCCATCCTACGTGAACATCGGTGCCTACGTTGACGAAGGCACCATGGTTGACACCTGGGCGACCGTCGGTTCCTGCGCGCAGATCGGTAAAAACGTTCACCTGTCCGGCGGCGTGGGTATCGGTGGTGTTCTGGAGCCACTGCAGGCTAACCCGACCATCATCGAAGACAACTGCTTCATCGGCGCGCGCTCTGAAGTGGTTGAAGGCGTGATCGTTGAAGAAGGCTCCGTGATCTCCATGGGCGTTTACATCGGTCAGAGCACCCGTATTTACGACCGTGAAACCGGTGAAGTTCACTACGGTCGCGTTCCGGCGGGCTCCGTGGTGGTTTCCGGCAACCTGCCGTCAAAAGATGGCAAATATAGCCTGTACTGTGCGGTTATCGTGAAGAAAGTGGATGCGAAAACGCGCGGTAAAGTGGGCATCAACGAATTGCTGCGCACCATCGATTAATCGGGTATAACAAAAAGCGGGGGCAACCCCGCTTTTTTTATATCTGAGGGTGGCGAAAATAGATTTTTTCGTTAATTATTCAAAGGTTATGTTGAGATCAAGGGTACCGCTATGTACGATAATCTGAAAAGTCTGGGCATTACCAATCCTGATGAAATTGATCGTTACAGTCTCCGTCAGGAAGCCAATAACGATATTCTGAAAATCTATTTTCACAAGGACAAAGGAGAGTTTTTCGCCAAAAGCGTGAAGTTTAAATATCCACGCCAGCGTAAGACCGTTGTGGCTGACGGTGTAGGACAGGGCTACAAAGAAGTACAGGAAATCAGCCCTAACCTGCGCTATGTGATCGATGAACTCGATCAGATCTGCCAGCGCGACCGCACCGAAGTCGATCTCAAGCGTAAGATCCTTGACGATCTGCGTCACCTTGAAAGCGTTGTAACAAATAAGATCAGCGAGATTGAAGCGGATCTTGAGAAATTAACGCGGAAATAAAAGCAAAACGGCAATCTTTGATTGCCGTTTTTAGTGTTTGCGCCCTCTCCCAGTGGGAGAGGGATGGGGTGAGGGCACCAGACCGCACTCAGTCATCTCTGTTCGTCCAGCTGCAGCGCCACATACAGCAGCAGCCTGTCGTCAAAGTTTCCCAGATCCAGACCCGTCAGCTCTGAAATCCGGTTTAACCGATACTCAAGCGTATTGCGGTGAATAAACAGCGCCTTCGAGGTCGCCAGCGGCTGCACGTTATGGCGGAACCACGCCTGCAGCGTCCGGCGCAGCAGGCCATTGTTGTCCATGGCTTTCAGACGCGCTAATGGCCGCGCCAGCTCATTGGCCTGCCAGCCCCCGCGCAGGCTGTCGAGCAGCACCGGCAGCATCAGATCCTGATAGAAATAGCTGCGGCTCTCCGGCATCCGCTGCTTGCCCACCATCATGGTGGTGCGCGCGGTACGCCAGGAGCGGGCGATACTGCCCGGCCCGGTAAAGTAGTTGCCCAGCGCAACGCGAAAACGCAGCTGGCCGTTCTCCTCCATCCGGGAGATCAGCTGCTCCACGCGACGACGATGATCGTCGGCATCCCAGCGGCCGAACGCATTGAGCGCCGGTTTGAGGACCACCATTTCCGTCAGAGAAACGATCGCCACCAGGTTATCGCGCTCCGGCGTCGCCAGCGCATTTTGCAGCTGCTGCAGCTCGGCCATCGCGCTGTCCACGCCAAGCTGGCCGCTATCGACCTCAATGACCGCCACCACGCGCGGCTGGTTTAAATCGATCCCCAGACGCTGCGCCCATTCGCTGAGCGCAGGCGTATGCTCTTCCGCCTGAATAAGGTTCATTACCAGCTCTTCACGCAGGCGGCTGTCCTGAGCGAGCAGGTGCATCAGGCGCGACTGCTCCAGCATCATCTCTGCCGTCATACAGACCAGCTCACCGTATTTTCGCAGTGACTCGGGCTCGCCGGTGAGGCCGATTACCCCCACAATTTCGCCTTCAAGACGCAGCGGTAAATTGATGCCCTGACGTACGCCGTGCAGGTGTTTCGCTACCGCATCGTCGATATCCACGACCCGCCCCTGAGAAAGCACCAGCAGCGCGCCTTCGTGCAATTCCCCAATACGCTCGCGATCGCCGCTGCCAATAATGCGCCCGCGGGCATCCATCACGTTGATATTGGTATCAATGATGCGCATGGTGCGCGCCACGATATCCTGCGCCATTTTGGTATCAAGATGCCAGCCAGCCATGTAACCCTCCCGTGAGCAGAGCTCAAGCATAGGGAAGTTCAGCGACGACTGCATTGTGCGAATGCACAAAGAGAGAGGAAGAAGTATGGAGTTGTGGCAAGAATCACAGAAACGAGAAAGCCCCCGCGAACAGGGGCTTCAGAGGATTACTGCATCAGCAGATAAAGAGAGGTATCACCACGCTGGATATTCAGCGCCAGCACGGAAGGCTTGCTGTCGAGAATTTTGCGCAGTTCAGCGATGTTTTTCACCGGCTGCTGGTTAGCGCCCATGATCACATCGCCTTTTTTCAGGCCGATACGGGCTGCCGGTGAATTCGCTTTCACGTTGTTCACCACCACGCCTTTGTCTGCGCCTTTATTGCTCATCTCGGCACCTTCAATACCGCTGAAGATGGTGCTGGAATCCACCTGATTCTGGCTGCTCTGCTGCAGCTCCAGGCTCACGTTAACCGGCTTACCGTCGCGCAGCAGGCCGAGGGTCACTTTACTGCCAATCGGCATCGAGCCCACTTCGGCACGCAGGGCGGCAAAGCTGCTGATCGGTTTACCGTTCAGGGAGGTGATCACATCCCCCGCTTTAATGCCCGCTTTCGCCGCAGAGGAATTTGGCATCACCTGGCTGACGAATGCCCCGCGCTGAGCGTCAACTTTCATCGCCTTAGCCAGTTCGGAGTTCAGCTCCGTACCGAGGATACCCAGCTCGCCGCGTTTCACCTGGCCATACTGCACCATCTGCGCGGTCAGGTTTTTCACCATGTTACTCGGGATAGCAAAACCGATGCCGATGTTGCCGCCGTCCGGTGCCAGGATAGCGGTGTTGATACCGATCAGCTCACCGTTCAGGTTCACCAGCGCACCGCCGGAGTTACCGCGGTTGATCGCCGCATCCGTCTGGATGAAGTTTTCATAGTTTTCCGCGTTCAGGCCGCTACGACCCAGCGCTGAGACGATACCGGATGTCACGGTTTCACCCAGACCGAACGGGTTACCGATCGCCACGGTATAGTCGCCCACGCGCAGCGCATCGGAGTCGGCAATTTTAATCGCCGTCAGGTTTTTCGGATCCTGAATCTGGATCAGCGCGATGTCGGAACGCGGGTCTTTACCCACCACTTTGGCATCGAACTTGCGGCCATCGCTCAGCTGAACCTTAATGCTGTTCGCGTTATCGACAACGTGGTTGTTAGTGACGACGTAGCCTTTCGCCGCATCAATAATTACCCCCGAGCCAAGCGCCATGAATTTCTGCTGCTGGCCGCCGCCCTGGCTGTCATCCCCGGCACCGCCGCCCTGACAGAACGGAGAGCTCTGGAATGGCGAACCGTCCTGGCAGAACGGCGAGTTGTCGCCGAAGAACTGCTGGAAGTTACGCGGCATACGCGGCGTATTGACGGTCGTGCTGCCCTCAACGTTAATACTCACCACCGATGGCATCACTTTTTCGAGCATCGGTGCCAGGCTTGGCATCTGCTGCGCGGTTGCTGCCGACGACGCGGTCTCGGCTGCAGTAGCAGTCAGAGGAGACAGCGCTAAACCTAAACTCAGAGCCAGTGCACTCATTGCTAATGTGGTTTTTTTCATGTTTCTCAATCTCGATTTACAGGTAACGCAAAATTGCTGTGTAACTCAGATTCATTTTATACCGCTTAGTTCCGGCGATAAGTTTATGGAAAAGGTAAAAATTTATTGGCCGTCTTTACAAAACTCCGGAATTATTCCACCGCCATGAGCTTGCGGTATTCATCCCAGGCATACAAATCCGTCATGCCGCTGATATAGTCCTGGATAAGACGGCAGCGATAATAATATTCCATCACCGGCCATTGGGGAGAGTTGCGTTCCAGCTTACCAATCGCTTCGACATACGCCAGACGATGCCGGGTAGAAAGTTTCTGATAAAGCCGCGATTCGATGGGTATTCTGCGCACGCGCTCGTGTTCCACCAGTTCGCTGAATTCATCGACCGACAGCTGAAGCAACGGGGAATAAATTTCCAGTAACCCACTGATTACCCGATAGCCCTGCAGCTCTAGCTGCTCGACATCCGGATGGCTGAATACATGCCGCATCGCCACATGTTTATAAAGCTCAAGGAGTTGACTGAAACTACTGTCATCTTCCAGCAGCGCGTGGTTGAATTCCCCGCTGAAAATGAGCGGCAAATTATCAATAAAACGCGACGCCGCATACGGCACCAGCTTATTTAATGTATTGACCCGCAAATACATAAAGAACTGGTCTTCCGTACTGCGGCTTAATGTATTTGAGCGCGATTTTTCCCAGGCATTTTCGACCACCTGCGCAAACAGCGAACCTTTTTCATGGGTACCCCAGGACGCATAAAGATGTTGATAAAGCTCCTCGACGCTGAAGATTCTTTTCTCCACGGCATCTTCCAGATCGGCCACGCAATAGGAAATATCATCGGCGGCTTCCATAATCCACGTCAATGGAAAGCGGCCGTTTGGCGTCAATGAAAGTTCTTTACGTAACCGTTCAATATAGGCCTCTTCGGAAAGGTAATAGCCCGGTTTTTTCATTAAATAGCTGTGGGACGCGGGCGTATCCCCCATCCACCACGCGGGACGCGTATATTTCAGAATGCAGCCGACCTGTGCCCAGGTCAGGTTCATGCGCATCAGGGAATGAACCAGCCGGATCCCCTGCGCGTTGCCCTCGAAGTGACACAAATCCTGGCGCACTTTGCGGCGCAGATCGTTCAGCCCCTCTTCACCTTCACGCAGGCGTAAATCGCGTACGATGCAGCGGTCATCGCTGAGGGGCTGGCTTACCGCATCCGAAGGATAAAGCCGCTGCTTAAACCAGTCATTGATAGCCGCCTCACCAAAGTGGCCGAAAGGCGGGTTGCCGATGTCATGCATCAGGCAGGCCATCTCAACGATGCTCTCGAAGGGCCCCGTCAGCTCGTCCAGACCATAGGTTTCCAGTAAACGCTGCTCTTTGAGACGGCTCAAAATCTCTTTGGCAATGTAGCGCCCGACCTGCTGCACTTCCATCGAGTGGGTTAAGCGCGTGCGCACCGCGGCGTTACGCTCCAGCGGGAACACCTGAGTTTTTTGCTGCAGACGGCGGATGGCAGGCGAGTTAACGATCCGCCCGCGATCGCTCTCGAATATACGCAGGATCTCATGTTCGCTCTTGTCGCCCTGCGGCGAACGGAAACGTCGGTGCCAGTTTATTTTGGTGCGAAAATCGATTGGTGACATGTGCTCCCCCGCGTGAGAATGCGTTTCCCCTTAACCGCATGATAGACTATGCATCTTAACAAGGCACATCGCGAGTAAATCTATGAAAATCGGCATTATTGGTGCAATGGAAGAAGAAGTTACGCTGCTGCGTGACAAAATTGAGAACCGTCAGACCCTCTCTCTGGGAGGTTGTGAGATCTATACCGGCCAGCTGAACGGTGTTGACGTGGCTCTGCTGAAATCAGGCATCGGTAAAGTGGCTGCTGCGCTGGGTGCAACCCTGCTGCTTGAGCGCTGCAAGCCGGACGTGATCGTGAATACCGGCTCTGCGGGTGGCCTGGCGCCAACGCTGAAAGTGGGCGATATCGTTGTTTCCGACGAAGCGCGTTACCACGATGCCGACGTCACCGCGTTCGGTTACGAGTACGGCCAGCTCCCGGGCTGCCCTGCTGGTTTTAAAGCTGACGACAAACTGATTGCGGCGGCAGAGACCTGCATCGCAGAACTCAACCTCAACGCGGTACGCGGTCTGATTGTCAGCGGTGATGCCTTTATCAACGGCTCCGTTGGGCTGGCGAAAATCCGTCATAACTTCCCTCAGGCGGTTGCCGTTGAGATGGAAGCGACCGCGATCGCTCACGTTTGCCATAACTTCAGCGTACCGTTCGTGGTGGTTCGCGCCATCTCTGACGTGGCAGACCAGCAGTCCCACATCAGCTTCGACGAGTTCCTGACCGTTGCGGCAAAACAGTCCACCGTGATGGTGGAGCGCCTGGTGCAGAATCTGGCACGTGGCTAAACATACCGTCAGGGCGCTGGCCGCCCTGCTTCTTCTCGCACCGCTGTGGCTCTATGCGTTACCGCGCGTGATTACCCTCTCTCCCGCAAATACGGAACTGGCGTTTGCCGCCGGGATCACGCCCGTTGGCGTGAGTAGCTATTCGGATTACCCACCGCAAGCCGCGGGTATTGAACAGGTGGCAACCTGGCAGGGGATGAACCTTGAGCGCATCGTGGCGCTTAAACCGGATCTCGTGCTGGCCTGGCGCGGCGGCAACGCCGAGCGGCAGGTCAACCAGCTCACCTCGCTTGGCATAAAGGTCATGTGGATTGATGCCGTCAGCATTGAGCAGGTCGCTCAGGCGCTACGCGCCCTGGCACCCTTCAGCCCTACGCCCAAAAAAGCCGAGGCTGCGGCGAAACAGATGCTGAGCGACTATGCCGCGCTGAAATCCCGATACGATACCCCTGTTAAAAAACGCATCTTCCTGCAGTTTGGCAGCCAGCCGCTGTTCACCACCGGAAAAGGGTCGATTCAGAACCAGGTGCTGGAAGTCTGCGGCGGTGAAAATATCTTTGCTGCCAGCCGGGTACCGTGGCCTCAGGTGAGCCGCGAACAGGTGCTGGCGCGCCAGCCGCAGGCCATCGTCGTGGTCGGAAATGCGAGCGAGATTCCTAAAATTGAACAATTCTGGCAAAAGCAGCTAAAAATTCCGGTGATCCCGCTCAACAGCGACTGGTTTGAACGCACCAGCCCGCGTATTATCCTCGCCGCAAAACAGCTCTGTGCCGCGCTGGCAGAGAGTCACTAACATAAGACCCTTTTCGAGGATTTAACGATGCTCGTTTATTGGCTGGATATTCTTGGCACAGCCGTTTTTGCTATCTCCGGCGTTCTGCTCGCCGGAAAACTACGCATGGATCCGTTTGGCGTGCTGGTGCTGGGCGTCGTGACCGCCGTCGGCGGCGGGACTATCCGCGATATGGCGCTGGCAAATGGCCCGGTGTTTTGGGTGAAAGATCCTACCGATCTGGTGGTCGCGATGGTCACCTGCCTGTTGACCATTGTGCTGGTTCGCCAGCCCCGCCGCTTACCCAAGTGGATATTGCCGGTACTGGATGCCGTGGGTCTGGCCGTGTTTGTCGGTATTGGCGTCAACAAGGCGTTTAATGCCGGTACCGGTCCGATGGTGGCAATCTGCATGGGCGTATTAACCGGCGTGGGCGGTGGGATCATACGCGACATTCTGGCGCGTGAAGTGCCGATGATCCTGCGTACTGAAATTTACGCAACGGCCTGCATTGTGGGCGGGATTGTTCACGCTACCGCGTACTATACCTTCGCCCTCCCGCTGGAAAATGCCGCGATGCTGGGGATGGTCGTGACGCTGGTGATACGCTTAGCGGCGATACGCTGGCACCTGAAGCTGCCGACGTTTGCGCTGGATGATAATGGCAGGTAAAAGCAAAACGGTAACCGCAAGGTTACCGTTTTTAGTCTTTTCTCCCTCTCCCTGTGAGAGAGGGACGGAGTAACGGCATCAGCCCGCACTCTCTTAGATGCTGAACGAAGATCCACACCCGCAGGTGCTTGTCGCATTCGGGTTCGTGACCACAAAGCGCGAACCTTCCAGACCCTCGGTGTAATCCACCGAACCACCCACCAGATATTGCAGGCTCATCGGGTCAACCACCAGCGCGACGCCCTGTTTCTCGATGGTCATATCGCCATCGTTAACCTGATCGTCAAAGGTAAAACCATACTGGAAGCCGCTGCAGCCGCCACCGGTAATATAAACACGCAGTTTCAGATCCGGATTGTCTTCGTCGGCAATCAGGACTTTCACTTTGTTGGCTGCTGCTTCGGTAAATTCGAGCGGTACAGCTACTACGTCATCACTCATCTTATGCTCCCATGAATACTGCTATTGGGTAAAATTCACCCAATTCTTTGTCTCATTATCTAATACCCTGGTAATTCATTCAAGTATTCTGCGTGGCGGCCCGCTCAGCCTCTTGTTTCGCCAGGGTACGCGCGAGGATGGTGGAGTATAGCGGTTTTCCACCCAGGAACTGGGCTAATAGTGTCGCGCCGAGACAGGTGATGATCATTGGCAAAATGAGCTGGTAATTGTCCGTCATTTCCAGCACCAGCACGATCCCGGTCAAGGGCGCACGCAGGGACGCGGCCAGCAGCGCCCCCATTCCGGCCACCGCAAAGGTACCGGCTTCAAGATGATAGGCGGGAAAGCCCACTTCAGCCGCCATACCAAACGCGGTCCCGAGCAGCGTACCCAGCGCCAGCATCGGGGCAAAAATCCCGCCGGGCGCGCCGGAAGAGAAGCACAGTACCGTCGTGATAACCCGGGAGATAAACATAAACAGCAGCAGACCCACGCTGAAATTCCCCGCCGCCGCAATGGGAATCAGCCCGAACCCGCCGCCTGCGGCATTCGGCTCGATAAACCCGAGTACGCCGCACATTCCGCCCAGCAGGCCGCCCATCAGCACCCATTTCGTGGTGTTGCCGCCATGAATGCGCTGGAACATATCCTGAGCGCGCAGGATAAAGGTGTTAAACAGCGGCCCCACCACGCCAAAAATCATGCCGAGGATCAGGTAAAGCCACAGGGTGTTGACCGGCGCGTTGGTCAGTTTCCCCACCTCAATGACCGCGCCCTCGCCATTAAAGATGCGAAACACGATGCTCGACATAATGACGCCGGTGAATACCGCTTTAATTGAGATCAGGTTGTAGCGGAACTGCGCGCGCATCTCTTCAATAATGAACAAAATGCCCGCCAGCGGCGCGTTAAACGCGGCGGAAAGTCCCGCCGCCGCGCCGGTTGCCAGCAGCGTATGGCGCGCCTCGGCGCTTCGCATCCGAAACAGATCGCCCACCATGCGGCCCACGTTCCCCCCCAGCTGTACCGTGGGTCCTTCCCGTCCAAGCACCATTCCCGCGCCCAGAGTCCCCATGCCGCCGATAAACTTAACCGGAATCACCCGCCACCAGCGCACCGGACGCAGCTCCTCCAGCGCTCCTTCAATTTCCGGGATGCCCGATCCCCCCGCTTCCGGCGCGAATTTTCGCACCAGAAAATACCCCACCATGGCAAACAGCGCGGACAGCCCGAATGCCCACACCCAGACCAGCCATTCGCTGTCGGCGAAACCGGCCACGGTGCCCACTCGCCAGTTGAGTACGGCATTAACCGCTTTTTCAAACGCCACGCCAACCAGGCCCGCGAGAGTACCCACCACGGCAGCGGCCAGCAGGATCGCCAGCGGCGTTTTATCGCGATTGAGCAGCCGCCGAATGCTGATTCGGTGCTGGACGCGCGTAAACTGTTGTTCTTCAAAAGACGGAGAATCTGATTTCATGTCCTGTTCTTATTTGTCACACAAAAAGCCGCGAGGATTTTACCAGAGACGGCCCCACCGTCTCCTGAAAATTACTTAACAAATCTTAAAGCATTGCCCGGCTAAAAATTTCATAACCTTCCCCGAATCACATAGAATAGTGGGCTTAACCATTTTATTCGAACCAGGAACGACGCCATGAGCAAGTCTGAAAACCTCTACAGTGCAGCCCGCGAGCTTATTCCGGGTGGCGTGAACTCACCTGTGCGCGCCTTCACCGGCGTGGGCGGTACGCCGCTGTTTATCGAACGTGCTGACGGCGCGTATCTGTATGATGTCGATGGCAAAGCCTATATCGATTATGTGGGTTCCTGGGGGCCGATGGTGCTGGGGCACAACCACCCGGCCATTCGTAACGCGGTAATTGAAGCCGCCCAGCGCGGCCTGAGCTTCGGTGCGCCAACCGAAATGGAAGTGAAAATGGCGGAACTGGTGACCGAGCTGGTGCCGACCATGGACATGGTGCGTATGGTGAACTCCGGTACCGAAGCGACCATGAGCGCCATCCGCCTGGCACGCGGTTTTACCGGTCGCGATAAAATCATCAAGTTTGAAGGCTGTTACCACGGTCACGCCGACTGTCTTCTGGTGAAAGCCGGTTCCGGCGCTCTGACGCTCGGCCAGCCGAACTCGCCTGGCGTACCGGCAGATTTCGCGAAGCACACCCTGACCTGCACCTACAACGATCTTGCTACCGTTCGCGCGGCGTTCGAGCAGTATCCGCAGGAGATCGCCTGCATCATCGTTGAGCCGGTTGCCGGCAACATGAACTGTATCCCACCACAGCCTGACTTCCTGCCGGGCCTGCGTGCCCTGTGCGACGAGTTCGGCGCGCTGCTGATCATCGATGAAGTCATGACCGGCTTCCGCGTGGCGCTGGCGGGTGCCCAGTCTTACTACGACGTCGTGCCGGACCTGACCTGCCTCGGCAAAATCATCGGCGGCGGCATGCCGGTCGGCGCATTCGGTGGTCGTAAGGACGTGATGGAAGCCCTGGCGCCAACCGGCCCGGTTTACCAGGCGGGCACGCTTTCCGGTAACCCTATCGCCATGGCGGCGGGCTTTGCCTGCCTGACCGAAGTGGCACAGCCGGGTATTCACGAAACCCTGACCGACCTGACCTCGCAGCTGGCAAACGGTCTGCTGGAAGCGGCAGAAGAAGCGGGTATTCCGCTGGTGGTTAACCACGTGGGCGGGATGTTCGGGATTTTCTTCACCGATGCGAAAACCGTGACCTGCTATCAGGACGTGGTGAAGTGCGACGTTGAACGCTTCAAGCGCTTCTTCCACCTGATGCTGGACGAAGGCGTGTACCTGGCGCCGTCCGCGTTCGAAGCGGGCTTTATGTCCGTTGCGCACAGCGAAGAAGATATCAACAACACCATCGACGCGGCGCGCAAGGTGTTTGCGAAGCTGTAAGGGCATTGCCGGGTGGCGCTAACGCTTACCCGGCCTACGATGTTCTCCCTCTCCCCGTGGGAGAGGGTCGGGGTGAGGGCAACAGGCCGCACCTGACTACCGACTCTGCTTTCTCAACAGATAAATAAAGTACGGCGCACCGATAAAGGTCGACAGCAGACCCGCCGGGATCTGATACGGGAACAGCACCATTCTTCCGCACCAGTCCGCGAACACCAGCATCACCCCGCCCGTCAGGGCCGACATGACGATATGCGGCATCGTCCGGCGGAATCCCATCATTCTGGCAATGTGCGGCGCCATTAATCCGACAAAACTCAGCGGTCCAATCGTCAGGGTTGCCACAGCCGTCAGGCACGCCGCCAGCAGCAGCAGGGCCACGCGCGCTGGCGTCAGCGCCATTCCCACCGCGCGCGCGGTTTCGCCGCCAAGCGGCAGAATGGTCATCCAGCGGCGGCACAGCGGCACCATCGCCAGCAGCACGAGCATCACGATCCCGGACCAGACCACCTGGCTGCCGGTGGCGTTGTACGTCGAGCCGGAAATCCAGGTCAGGATCTTCGCCATACGCGGATCGCCGCTGGCCTGCAGCATCATCAGCAGCATGGTAAATGCGGTGCTGAGCGCCATCCCGGCCAGCAGCATGCGGTGCGGCGAAAATCCGCCGCGACCGGCGGCAATCAGGATAATCATCAGCGTGACTGCCGCGCCGATACTGCCAGCAGGCATCAGCCAGCCAAACGCATTCCCCGGCACAAAGAACAGCATCAGCACCACGCCAAAGGCGGCGCCAGAGCTGATCCCGAGCACTTCAGGGCTTGCCATCGGGTTGCCGGTCAGACGCTGAATAATGCACCCCGCCACCGCCAGCATCACCCCTGCGATCAGCGCGGAGAAGATACGCGGCCAGCGCCACTGCACCAGTTCATTGAGTAAATCACCCGTTGCCCAGTGCCAGCCCATGGCATCGCGTCCGAATGAGAGCGCCGCGAACGAGGCGATAATCAGCACCGCCAGACCGGCAAGGCTAAACCACAGCACCGACTGACGTTCAGCGTAGACTTTATCGCCGGCGTCCATCGCCGGTGCGCTCATGCTGCGCAGGCGCGGCAGCAGCCACAGCAGCAGCGGCGCCCCGATAAGCGCGGTCACAGAGCCGGTGGACACTTCCCTCCAGACCTGCGCCAGCCAGAGAATAAGCTGATCGGAAAGCCAGAGGATCAGCGCCCCAATCAGCGGCGCCAGCATCAGACGCGCCAGCAGGCGACGCGCCCCGAGCATTTTCGCCAGCAGCGGCGCAAACAGGCCGATAAATCCGATGATGCCGACCGCGTTGACCAGCAGGGCACTCAATACAATCGCCAGCGTCAGCGCCGCCAGACGAGCCAGCGACAGCGCCAGCCCCAGGTTACGCGCCACGCCATCATCCAGCCCCATGAGCGTCAGAGGGCGCAGGAGCAGCAGCGTCAGCACGACGCCGCCAGCCAGCTGCGGCCAGAGGTGCTCTACAACGCTCCAGTCGGTCTGGGTGAGCGTGCCGGTACTCCACAGGAACATGCTTTGCAGCCGATCGTGATGGAACAGCACCAGCAGCTGGTTAATCGCCCCGCAGTACAGGCTCACCACCAGCCCGGCCAGAATAAGCGTCACAGGAGAAAGGCGCTTGCCCCAGGCCACGCCAAAGACCAGCGCGCCCACCACGCACGCCCCCGCGAGTGCCGCAAACTGCGAGGTTAACGCTCCCGGCAGCGCCCACAGCGTGGTGATGGTGATCCCAAGCTGCGCGCCGGTCGCGACGCCGAGCGTGGTTGGCTCTGCCAGCGGGTTACGTAAAACCTGCTGGAACAGCACGCCCACCAGCCCTAAGCCGGCCCCGACCAAAAGGGAGATCGCCAGACGCGGCAGCAGGCTGTAGTGGAACAGCATCTGCTGAATATTGTCGATACCCGGCGAGGCCAGAGCGGCCCCCCACTGCGCGCGCGGTAAGGCCGCGGAGAGATTGAAGCCGGTTAATACCAGCGCAACCAGAAAAAGCAGGGATAACAGCAGCGCCGGGAAGCGGGCGATACGCGTACTCATGCTTTACCTCCCAGGGCGTTATCCAGCACGCGGGCAAAATGCATGGCCGACAGCGTCGCGCCGTAGAACCAGACTGCCGGGGCGCGCTGGAAGCGCTTCTCGCGTACAAACGGCATCGCCTGCCAGAGCGGGGTCGCCATCAGGGTTTGCATGTCGCGTTCATTACCGTGGTCGAAACAGAGCACGTCCACATCGCGAAACGCCGCCAGGCGGTCGATACCCACGGCGGTACTGCCCCAGAAGGTCATCTCCCCTTCCCAGGCGTTGCGAATGCCGAAGCTGTCCAGCACCTCCTGGAACAGACAGTTTTTACCGAAGACCAGCATATGGCGGGCATCCAGCAGCGTCACCATGAGCAGCGGACGATCGCCCCGGTGAGCAAAGCGCGGCTTCAGGGAGTCTATCAGGGCATCAAATTCGTCGAGATGCTTTTTGGCCTCCGCTTCGCGGTTGAGGAAATGCGCCATCTCGTTAATCGAGTTTTTCGCCACGGCCAGCGGTTTTTTACCGTCGCTGAAAGCAAATCCACGTCCCGGCGCAATGCGCGCCATGGTCTCCTCTGACGGGCCGTAGCCCGCGGACCAGAACAGGAACGAGGGTTTCATCTGGGTGAGCAGCTCGAGGTTTGGCTCCGTACGCAGGCCGACGTCGATCACCGAGTCCGGCAGCTTTGGCTCGTTCACCCAGAGGTTATAGTTAGGAATGTCCGCCACGCCATAGGGCGTGACGCCGAGCGCCATCATCAGTTCGACCGGCAGCCACTCCAGGGCCACAATACGGTGCGGATCGACGGCGGCGGCACGCGCCGTATTCATTTTTAACAGCAGCGGCGAGAGCGCCATCGCCGTCAGCAGGCGACGGCGGCTAATGCGTGTGTTATTCAGCATCAGTAGACAAAGCTCACCGGTGCAGCCCCGGCCGGGTGAGGCAGAATACCCATCGGAATACCGTAAATATGTTCCAGCGTTTCGCTGCGCATCAGCTCTGCCGGTGTCCCCTGGGCAATCATCTCGCCCCCGCGCAGCGCGACGAGGTAGTCACAATAGCGCGCGGCCATGTTGATATCGTGCAGAACCGCGATGACCGTCAGGCCACGCTGCTGGCTCAGGCGATGCACCAGCGCCAGGACGTCGACCTGATGGGCGATATCCAGCGCAGAGGTCGGTTCATCCAGCAGCAGACAGCGGCTGTCCTGCGCCACCAGCATCGCGATCCACGCGCGCTGACGTTCGCCGCCGGACAGGCTATCCACCAGACGGTGCGCCAGCGGTTTTAGCCCGACCAGCGCAATCGCCTCTTCCACCTTCTCTCTGTCGGCGACGCCGAAGCGCCCAAGCGCACCGTGCCACGGATAACGCCCAATCGCCACCAGCTCGCGCACCGTCATCCCTTCCGCCTGCGGCAGCTGCTGCGGCAGATAGGCCACTTTGCGGGCAAAGGCTTTACTGCTCCAGCTCTCCAGCGGTTGGTCATCCAGCAGAATATCGCCTTCTGAAGGCGGCTGATGGCGCCCCAGCATCTTGAGAAGCGTGGATTTACCGGAACCGTTGTGACCAATCAGGCCCGTCACTTTACCGGCAGGGAACGTCAGAGAGAGCGGATGCAGCAGCGTGCGCCCGGGTACGCGAAAGGAGAGATGGTTGAGCGTAAAGGTGGTGTCGGGTTGCGTTTGAATATCCTGCATATCAGCCAACTTAAATAAAAAGGGCACGGCGAACCGTGCCCGAAGAGAGATTAGAAGCGGAAGGTCGCGGTGGCAACAACCTGACGTTCAGCACCCCAGAAGCAGCCGTAGGTATTGAAGCAGCTGGCAACGTACTCACGATCGAACAGGTTGTTCACGTGCAGCGCCACGTTTGAGCCCGCCATGCCAACGCGTGCCAGATCGTATCTGACCAGCGCATCGACAACGGTGTAGCTGCCCACCTTGAAGGAGTTCGCCGGATCGCCATAGCTTGAGCCCGTGTAACGCACGCCGGTACCCAGCGTCAGACCTGACAGCGCACCGTCAAACAGGGTGTAATCGCCCCACAACGATGCCATGTGTTTTGGCACCTGAGCAGGCGTGTTGCCTTTGTAGGTGGTGTCCGTGGTGTATTCCGCATCGGTATAGGTATAAGAACCCACCAGGTTGACGCTCGCAGAGAGGGCCGCTTTCGCTTCCAGTTCTACGCCACGCGCGCGGATTTCACCGCCCTGAACCGAGAAGAAGGAGCCCGCCGGGTCCGCCATCAGGTTGTTGGTTTTGGTCAGCTGGTACAACGCACCGGTGACGACGATCGGACGATCGTTCGGCACGTATTTCACGCCCGCTTCGTACTGTTTGCCTTTAGACGGCGAGAACAGCTTGCCCTGGGCATCGGTCTGCGAAGCCGGTTCAAACGATTCGCTGTAGCTAAAGTACGGAGTTACGCCGTTATCAAACAGATAGTTAACGCCACCGCGCCAGGTGAACTGGGTATCATCACGTTTGGAGGTGGTGTTCGTCACGCGGTTGTAGGATTCCTGATCGGCCCAGTCATAACGGCCGCCCAGGGTTACCAGCACTTTATCCCACTGCGCCTGATCCTGAACGTACAGACCCGTCTGTTTTTGACGGTTGAGGATCTGATATGGGCCGGAGGTCGCGGGATCTTTTGAGCCGAAATCAAAATCGCTGTTCACCGGGTTGTAGAGATCCAGCAGCGGAACAGAGTCGTCGTAACCGAACCAGGAGTTGATGTCATTCCGCATGCGCATAAAGTCAACGCCGGTCAGCAGGACGTGGTCCACCTCGCCGGTTGAGAATTTGCTCTGCAGCTGGGTATCAACGGTAAAGTTCTGCAGCTTTTCATTATCGACAACGTATTTACGCGCCAGATAATGGCCTTTGTCCGATGGCGCTAGCGCGGCGCACTGTTTGTTGCCGCTGTTTGCCGGATCGGTACAGACGCCATAGCCGTATACGCTGTTTTGCGAGGTTTTGTTCTCGGCAAAGCGCAGGTTCTGACGCACGGTAAAGGTATCGTTGAACTCGTGGTCGAAGCTATATCCCACCATTTTCTGGTTACGGGAATAGGTATTGTTCTTCGCGCCTTCGTTGAAGTTCGTCGGCAGACGATCCCCATTCGGCAGCGGCTCCACCGTTCCCTCTTTTGGCAGCCAGCCGTAGTAGCCCGTTTCAGGCTCGTTCTGGAAGTAGGAGAGGAACGTGAAGGTGGTTTTATCATCCGGACGCCAGGAGAACGATGGCGCGATGGCGTAACGCTGCTCTTCCGCACGCTCCTGCTGAGCGTTATTAGAACGCGCAACGCCCGTTAAGCGATAAGAGTAAACGCCGTCGTCGTCGATCGCATCGCTAAAGTCAAACCCGGTCTGGAACAGGCTATCCGTGCCGACTTTGAACTGGATCTCTTTCAGCGGCTCGGTTGTTGGGCGCTTACTGACCATGTTCAGCAAACCGCCCGGGCTGCTTTTGCCGTACAGAACGGAAACCGGACCGCGCATGATCTCGGCGCGCTCCAGCATATAAGGATCAATCACCGCGTCGTTATAGAAGTTCCCCTGCATTTTCATGCCGTCGAGGTAGTTATTCTGCGTCTGGCCATCGGCCGCGAAGCCGCGAATGATCAAATAGTCATAGGTGTTAGACGCGCCGCGCGTGCCTACCGCAACGCCCGGCGTGTAGCTCAGGGCTTCTTTCACCGAGCGCGGCTGATGCAGCGCCATCTCTTCGGCCGTGACCACAGAAATAGACTGCGGAACCTTTTGAATAGGGGTATCCGTTTTGGTTCCGGTCGCGGATTGCCGTGCGGCGATGGTCGCAGCAGGCCCCCAGGCACTTTCCTGTGCCGCAGGTGCTGCGGTAACCGTAATGGTTTCTTCTTTTTTCGGGGTTTCGGCCGCGTGAGCATAAGCAGACATGCCGGCAACCGCTGTGGCGACGACGACCGCGAGCTTACGCAGCGACGTGTTCATTGGCTGAGCAGTATTGGAAAGCGCCATGTTGAATCTCTGATGTGAAAGTGAATGATAACGTAAACGAGAATTATTATTATGAGCGCCAGAATAATATGCGAAACGCTGGTTGCATAGCAAGCAGTAAGCGGCCCTATGAGAATTAAGGGTTTAAGAAATCATCAAGAGAAAACGAAGGGTTAATCAGAGTTAAAGCGAGGGTTAACGAAATGAGGTTTGCGGGTAAAAAAAGCCCCCTTCCAGGGAAGAGGGCTTTAAAAGCTTAGTTACCGCCGAACATGTCTTTAATCCAGCCCGCGACACCGTCGCTGTCTTTCTTCTCATTCTGCTGCTGCGGCTGTTGCTGCTGCGGCTGCTGTGGCTGAGAAGACTGGTCGAACGGGTTACCCGTTGGCTGTTCTGGCTGGCTTTGCTGGCACAGCGAGTCCGGGTTTGCGGTCCAGACAGGCAGCGTACGCATCCCGCCGCCGCAGACGAAGTTACCGGAGCTGTCAACGCCCATATCGACGATATCTTCCGGCGCAACCAGATTCAGCGGCACAGGAGACTGATTTGCCAGATAGCGCTGGTAAATCGACATCGCCCCGCTCGCCCCGTACAGTTTGGTCGGCTGGTTGTTGTCGCGGCCTACCCAGGTGATCACCACTTCACGGCCATCAATACCGGCGAACCAGGTATCGACGTTGTTGTTGGTGGTCCCGGTTTTACCCGCCAGATGCAGACCCGGATACTTCGCGCCCAGCTGGCGCCCGGTACCGCGCTGCACGACCTGCTGCATCGTCCACAGCGTCATATAGGCGGCCTGAGCAGGAACGGCACGCTCCGCCTGCGGGAAGCTCTGATAAAGCACGGAACCATCTTCGGCAATCACTGAGCGCAGGGCAGACAGCGGCGCGCGGTTGCCCCCGCTGGCAATGGTCTGGAACGCCTGCGCCACTTCGATCGGCGTCAGGTTAAGCGCACCGAGGATCATCGCCGGCACCGGATGCAGCTGATCTTTCGCCACGCCCAGTTTTTGCCAGGTATCGACAATCGCCGGCAGTCCCAGCGACATGCCCAGGTTCACCGTTGGCACGTTCATGGAACGGGTCAACGCATCCACCAGCATGACCTGGCCGCTGAACTGTTTATCATCGTTCTGCGGTGACCAGACCTGGCCGTTAGGCTGGCGCAGGGAGATCGGCGCATCCGCAATCCAGGTATTCAGGCGATACTGATTTGGCTGGCTCAGGGCTGTGAGGTAGGTTGCCGGTTTTGCCAGAGAGCCGATTGAGCGACGCGCCTGCATCGCACGGTTGTAGCCTGCAAACTGCGGCTCGGCCCCGCCCACCATCGCGCGCACTTCGCCGGTGTTACGGTCAACCACCACCATCGCGGTTTCAAGATCGGAGAGCTTACGCTGTTTCTTCAGCGCCGGAATGCCTTCCACCGCCGCTTTTTCGGCCGCATCCTGCGCCACGGAGTCAAAGGTGGTGAAGATCTTCACGCCGGAGAGATCTTTGACCTTATCGCCGAGCTTGCTTTGCAGCTCCTGACGCACCAGCTGCATAAACGCAGGCTGAGGCGAAATCACGCCGCCGCGCGGCTGAACGCCGAGTGGACGCGCGCTCAGCATGTCGTACAGCTCCTGGTCAATCACCTGCTGCTGTTGCAGCAGACGCAGAACGAGGTTACGACGCTCCAGCGCCAGTTTCGGGTTACGCCACGGGTTATAAATGGACGCCCCTTTCACCATGCCCACCAGCAGCGCCTGCTGGTCCAGGCTCAGCTCTTCCACCGGACGGCCAAAGTAGTACAGGCTCGCCAGCGGGAAGCCGCGGATTTCGTTATCGCCGCTCTGACCGAGGTACACCTCGTTCATGTACAGCTCAAGGATACGATCCTTGCTGTAGCGCGCATCCATCAGCACGGCCATGTAGGCTTCGTTCGCTTTACGCCAGTAAGAGCGTTCGCTGGAGAGGAACAGGTTTTTCACCAGCTGCTGGGTCAGCGTACTCGCTCCCTGCACGGTACGACCGGCAGTCAGGTTAGCCAGTACCGCACGGCCAATCGAGTAGAGGCTGATGCCATCGTGCTCGTAGAAGTGACGGTCTTCGGTTGCCAGCAGGGTATCTACCAGCAGATCCGGGAAGCCGTTACGCGCCACGAACAGGCGCTGCTCGCCGTTTGCTGACGAAAGCATGGTGATCAGACGCGGATCGAGACGGAAGAAACCGAACTGACGGTTGTTATCCATGTTCTCGATGGTGTCCAGACGATCGCCGTCAAAGGTCAGACGCGCGCGCACCTGCCCCTCTTTGCTGTCCGGGAAATCAAACGGACGACGAATCATCTCAATGCTGTTGGACTGCACGGTAAATTCGCCAGGCCGCGTCATTTTTGATACCTGACGATACTGGGTGGCTTCCAGCAGTTTAACCATCTCGTTCTTGGTGATGGACATATCTGGCTCAAGGTTCACCATACGGCCATACACTGCCGCAGGGAGCTGCCAGACTTTACCGTCGATACGGCTACGGATCTTCTGATCCAGATACACGCCGTAAATCGCCATCAGGACAACAAAAACAATAAACAGCTTCAGCAGCAGCCAGAACCAGCCGCGCTTGCCCCGAGGCTTACGCCCTTTGCCTTTTCCATTACGCGGCATCGGTTCTTCATCCTCATAATCGTCTTCATAGTCATCGTCATAGTCCTCATCTCTGAGGCGACGACGGCTTACCTTTTCTTTCGCCGGACGCGTTGGTTTTCCCTTACGTCCTATTGGCTCGCGGTCATTCCCCGCCATGCTTTTTCTCCGCAACTTTCAGGCGCAAAGGCCAGATTTTCTTTTCTTTCACAGGCCTGTGAAAGAAGAAATCTCTCAAAATAAACAGCAAGACTTTCCTGTCAGGAAAGTCTTTAGTGTTTTCTCCCTCTCCCCGTGGGAGAGGGCCGGGGTGAGGGCATCAGGCCGCACTCCCTCTTTCACCTAACCTACGAATATTTCTTCGTTCGCCGCGTCGGCGCCGTATTCGCCGGATCGTCCGGCCAGACATGTTTGGGATATCGCCCCTTCATCTCTTTCTGCACTTCACGGTAGCTTCCCGCCCAGAACGCTCCCAAATCTCGGGTGATTTGTAATGGACGATGCGCAGGCGACAGCAGCTCAAGCACTAACGGCACACGCCCTTCCGCAATGGACGGCGTGGTGGCTTCACCAAACATCTCCTGCATCCGAACCGCCAGCGCCGGCGGATTATCCTCATGATAACGGACGGCAATCCGGCTTCCGGTCGGCACAGTGTAATGCCCTGGCAGTTCACTATCCAGACGTTGACGTAATGACCAGTCCAGTAAATTCTGTAACGCGGTCTTAACATCAAGCGCCTTAAGGGCTCGCAGAGAGTGTACGCCGCTCATTTGCGGCAGTAGCCAGCGCTCAAGCGTAGCGAGCAGCGTCTCGTCATCCACCGCAGGCCAACCGTATTCCGGTAGCCACTTCGCGGCGCAGTGCAGACGAATGCGGTACTGCTCCGCTTCCGGCGTCCAGTTCAGGGCGCTCAGCCCTTTTTCCCGAATTCCGTTCAGCATCGCCTGATGAAGCTCGTCTTCCGACGGCTTCGCCAGCGGCTTCGTCCCAAGCGTCAACTTGCCAATCTGGCTGCGACGAAAGGCCTTCAGCGTGCCCTGGGCGTCATCCCATTCCACGGTATCAGATTGCTGAAGCAGCTGCGGACAGGCACGCGTCAGGGCGTCAATATCTACGGCTATCGCCAGCAGGATACGCGCATCCGGAGAATGGCTGCCCTGCAGCAACAGCGGGGCGATCAGCCATTCGTGACGCGTCAGCGCATCATCGCTATCCAGCATCGCTCCCATGCCGTTTGCCAGCTGGTAGCGACCATCCAGCCCGCGCCGACGCGCGATCCTGTCCGGGAAAGCCTGGGCCAGCAGGAAGGCAATCTTATCGCTGTCAGGCGCACCTCCCCGGCTATTCAGGCGTTTGCCCAGCTGCTGCGCCCGCTGCTGCCAGTTCCCCTGGCTGCGCGAAAACGCCTGCCCCAGATCGCTGCTGCCACCGCGAGGCGGCTCCTCAAGAATAGCCGCCAGTTTTGCCGCCGTGGCAATTTCATCATCCCCTTGCGCGGCCACCAGCATCGCGGCCAGACGCGGATCGTTGCCCAGCGCCGCCATTTTCTGGCCGCGCGCCGTCAGACGCTCGCCTTCCAGCGCGCCAAGCTGCGTCAGCAACGTGCGCGCAGCGGTGAGGTTTACGACAGGCGGAGGATTAAGCCAGGTGAGCTGCTCAGGGTTCGGACAGCCCCACTGGAGCAGATCCATCACCAGGCCAGACAAATCGCTTTGTAAAATTTCCGGCGTGCTTTGCTGTGCAGCGCGTTCAGCCTGCTCCGCGCTGGTCAAATGCAGGCAGATGCCCGGCTCAAGACGCCCCGCACGGCCCGCGCGCTGCACCATCGACGCCTGGCTGATGCGCTGCGTCAGGAGTTTAGTCAGCCCGGTACGAGGGTCAAAGCTTGCCACTCTCTCCTGCGCGCTATCCACCACCAGGCGAATCCCTTCAATGGTCAAACTGGTTTCAGCAATGTTGGTTGCCAGCACCACCTTGCGCTGCCCCGCCGGTGCGGGAACAATCGCTTTACGCTGATCCTGCAGCGACAACGCGCCGTAGAGCGGGCAAAGCAGCACGTCGGCGCCTACGCGGGTAGAAAGCTGCTCCTGCACGCGCTGAATTTCGCCCACGCCGGGCAAAAACAGCAGCAGGGAACCGGCTTCCTGGCGCAGCAGCTCAGCCGTGGCAATGGCGACGGCCTCGTCAAAACGCTGGTGGGAGGGAAGCGGCTGATAGCGGCGTTCAACCGGAAACGCCCGCCCTTCCGAGCTGATGACCGGCGCATCGGGTAATGCCTGTCGTAGCCGCTCGTTATCCAGCGTGGCCGACATAATAAGCAGCCGGAGATCGTCGCGTAGCCCCTGCTGCACGTCCAGCAACAGCGCGAGGGCCAGATCCGCCTGCAGGCTGCGCTCGTGGAATTCATCGAGGATTACCAGCCCGACGCCGTTCAGCTCCGGATCGTTTTGCAGCATGCGGGTGAGAATACCCTCGGTGACAACTTCAAGACGCGTGGTCGGGCCAACGCAGGTCTCGGCACGCATCCTGTAACCTACCGTTTCGCCCGGTTTTTCATTCAGCAGCTCCGCCAGACGCTGAGCCACGTTGCGCGCGGCCAGCCTGCGCGGCTCCAGCAGGATAATTTTCCCGCGGATATTTCCGTCTTTCAGAATCTGCAGCGGCAGCCAGGTGGACTTGCCCGCGCCCGTAGGGGCATTCAGCAAAACCTGCGGGGCATGGCGTAAGGCAGCGAGAAGCTCAGGAAGAATGACGGCGACCGGCAATGAGGACACTAACAGCTCCAGAGGGTTAACATTAGTCGGCGTACATTGTAGCATCGGCGCATATCATTACCGAGTCCTCCGTATGCCTGAGTCGAAACGGCTGTTTTTTGCCATTGAATTGCCCACCACCATACAGCGTCAAATTGTTCGCTGGCGCGCCGATTGCTTTTCGCCGGAAGCGGGCCGCCCTGTCGCGGCGGCCAACCTGCACCTGACGCTGGCCTTTTTGGGCGACGTCAGTGCCGAAAAACAGCGGGCGTTAGCCGCAATGGCCGGGCGTATTGCCCAGCCGGAATTTACGCTGCACCTCGACGACGCGGGCCAGTGGCCGCGTTCGCGCGTGGTCTGGCTGGGAACGCGCCAGCCGCCGCGCGGCTTATTGCAGCTGGCGAATATGCTGCGCGCCCAGGCGGCGCGCAGCGGCTGTTATCAGAGCCCACAGCCGTTTCATCCACATATCACGCTGCTGCGCGATGCCGGTCAGGCCGTTGCCATCCCGCCGCCGGGTTTTCACTGGGCCTTTCCGGTCAACGCATTCGCGCTTTACGAATCCGTCTTTGCACAGGGACGCACCCGCTATACGCCGCTACAGCGCTGGACGCTGGGCAATACTGAAAGGAATTCTGATGAAGTTTAGTCCTCCCCTGCAGCACGCTACGCTTATCCAGCGATACAAACGCTTCCTCGCCGACGTGATCACCCCCGAAGGGGTTCAGCTCACCCTGCACTGCCCCAATACCGGCGCCATGACGGGGTGTGCGACGCCGGGTGACAGGGTCTGGTATTCCACTTCAGAAAATAGTAAACGCAAATATGCCCATACCTGGGAAGTGACCGAAACCCAAAACGGGGCATTTATTTGCGTTAATACCCAGCGCGCAAATCAGCTGGTTAAGGAAGCGCTGACCCTTGGCGCCATTCCCGAACTGGTGGGATATGGCACGCATAAAAGTGAAGTGAAATATGGCGATGAAGGCAGCAGAATTGACTTCATGTTACAGGCGGAAGACAGGCCCGAGTGCTATATTGAAGTAAAATCAGTGACGTTAGCGGAACAGGAAAATGGCTACTTCCCGGATGCGGTAACGCTGCGTGGCCAGAAGCATCTGCGAGAGCTAATGAGTGTTGCGGCGGCGGGCAAACGCGCCGTATTGCTGTTTGCGGTGTTGCATTCAGCCATTGAACGTTTCTCCCCTGCCCGCCATATTGATCCTAAATACGCGCAATTGTTGCATGAGGCACAAAAGCAGGGGGTAGAGGTTTTCGCTTATAAAGCGGAACTTTCTGCCGATAATATGACTCTGAGATCCTCTCTTCCCATTGTCTTGTAAGGGATTAGACGATTGTCGAATAAGTGTTCTGGCCGCGTGCGCAAATACGCTTTTCCTCACAGGCTTGTCAAGTGTTACGTTTAGATAATGTTAACACCAAGCTGTAATG
>NZ_JADBRD010000034.1:0-242 GCF_014930495.1 Enterobacter cloacae complex sp. S3
TCATTGGATGGTTATATACTTACATAGATGTATTTAATCGTAAAGCTTGCACGATTGCAGGATATTCAAAATATTTGAATATAATTTTTTTGCCAATATTATCCAATATTGTCCAATATTGCTGGGTGACAACGGCTGTTTACAATTGAGAACCGTTGTTCATCGCTGATAATCATCAAATTTGAAGAATGAAATATGTAACACTTTGTAAAATCACATTCGAGGCTGGAGGCTGGAGGCTG
>NZ_JADBRD010000034.1:443-47082 GCF_014930495.1 Enterobacter cloacae complex sp. S3
TGGAGGCTGTATGATGGAGGCGTTATAGAATGAGTCCAGACCTGTTAGAGCACAAGCTTTAATACATGTGTATATTTACATGTATAACTCAATATTTAAACAGAAAAAATATCCTTATATTTCATGGAATAAATTAGCAGGTTTCATTCATGCAGGGACACTTTACCCTCCCGCTTTTTCCAGCACATTCGTCTGTCTACCGCCAGAATTCACTGAGCAGAAGAATCCTGTTTTATTTGAGCGTAACGCGTTGCCAGCTGTTTAAGACGCAACTCCAGTTGAGTCTTTTCTGCTTCAGGAAGCGCATCTCCTGCTGGATGCTGTGACAGGCGCCTGAGTTGTTCTTCAGCCGGTATCGTCTGGTTAAATGACTGTATAGTCGAAAAAACTACCGATTTAAGCTCGCTTACCGTGATGTATTTTCCTTTTTGCTCGTCCAGACTACTCAGCCGATGACTCAGTTGCTGAAGCGTCATCATTCCCTGATACCAGCTGTTCATTGCGTCGACAGGTAACGCTGCCGCGTTAAATTTTTGCTGCCACTGCATTGTGAGCGGTTTCGCCTCCTCCGGCCATAATGTCTGGAGCTGCTTTAACAGCTGAAGGCTGTAGGAAAGATTCCAGTCAGGAGGCAGTTTATCCAGGCGGGCAAGCTGCTGCTGCGTGTCTGTGATAAACGTGGACGGTAAAGTACCTCGCAGTGTTAACGCGTCTTGCTGCACAGGCGTGAGCACTTCAGGTAACGGAGCCAGAGAGGCAAAAGCCTGAGTCGCCAGGGGGTCGGGTCTGGACAAAGAAGCCCATCCCCACGCCACAGCGAAGCACACCACCAGTGTGGAACACATCCCGGTAATAAAGGGCTTCCACTGTCTGACAGGCACGGGGGCTGTCGTACGATCCTCCCCATTCGGCTGATTTTCCTGATGCACAACATATACCCATTTCACTTCTTCGATCGGTTCGGCTTTCTCCAGAGTCGATTCGCTATCGGGCTTCATGTTCACATTCAAATCGGACTTGTCATTACTGCTTTCCAGCCGTTCAGCACTTGAACGTATCAACGTTCGTAACGTATCGAACTGGCTAAGGTGTTTAAGCTCAAGGCGCTGGAGCACCGCGCTCAGGCTGGTAAGTAACGCTTCCGCACGATAAAGCTCACTAAGATGGCTGCTGTTGAATGGAAGCATACGCATGCGCTGCTGCAGGCGCTGGCTCAGGCCGCTAAGGATTTCCAAACGAGCGTGTTGCGTCTTCGGCCATAAGGTGTCCCACTGGTGGCTAATCAGGGCCTCCAGAATCGCAAGCCCTTCATTCAGGCCAGCTAATCCAGACAGGTGAGTACGAGCAAGGGTGTACCAGGCTGCTGTCTGCAACTCCACACCGTTCTGTTCAAACATTGAGAGACAGAGTCTTTGGACATATTGCCAGTTCACATCAGGGCGAGCAGGATGTGTAAGCTTACTGAGTTCATCGCGGAGGGCGGCATAATCTGGCAGCGTACGCGGGTCGCCGCCGGTTTTTAACGTTATATGTTTGGTCATTCTGCAGGGCCTGCATATCCGTGTCGGTTAATATCGTCAGTTGATGTGTAAAGCAATTTTGCGTGTAGAAACGCAATGACTAATAAAGGAATGAATGTTATTGCTAGGGCAGCAGCGCTAAAATCAGGCCGAAAAAAACACCTTCATCAAATAGTTGTCCTGACTGAGGTGATGTATCAGGGGGAATAA
This sequence comes from Enterobacter cloacae complex sp. S3, assembly GCF_014930495.1. Taxonomy (NCBI): domain Bacteria; kingdom Pseudomonadati; phylum Pseudomonadota; class Gammaproteobacteria; order Enterobacterales; family Enterobacteriaceae; genus Enterobacter; species Enterobacter cloacae complex sp. S3. The sequence continues at coordinate 2,174 of NZ_JADBRD010000034.1, forward strand.
AGATCCAGTCATATACACTCCCCACCCGCATGAACAGGCGTCCTTGAGAAATCGCGCTGTACCCGGAAAAAAAAGTCACCTCGACACAGCCTGCAACTCCCTGTCCATACAGAAATATCGGCATAAACTTAACCGCCCGGTTACCATAACGCAGGACAATACCGGAAATATCAAAAGCCCCGCCCTCCACCAGCAGGTCAGGAACGTATACCGTCAGTGGCTCTGCATTCAGTCCGGTATCTGTCAGCCACGCGTCCATTTGCTCCTGAAGCTGAGCCATTCGCATGCGAAACTCTGCAATATCGGCTTGACTCTTGCTAACTGCGGGAACAGGTGAAGGTTGTCGCGCCTGCAACTTCTTCAGGAACTGTGATTTTACTGACATGGTGTTAACTGACCTTATATACGAGGTGTTGTGTCGAGATACTGCTGTTGCCTGAGATGCCGCAACAGGACCCGTCCTTCGGGCATAAACTCAGTCCCATAGCGCACCAGGCCAATCCCTTTAAGTTCAGCGTCAATGGCATAGCGCAGCTCGCCGGGAATGTTCTGCTCCAGCAGAACAACGTCTATCTTTTTCAGGCGCGGTTCATACTTGAGCAGGACGGCAGACAATGTGCCCATGAACTCATGGGCCGTTCCCGGCATGCCCTGCAGGATTTTTGTCATATCGGGCAGCCCGTAATCAGGCAGGTGCGCCAACGTGCCGGCGCGACAGTTGAGAACGCGCTGCATGTTGTCCAGAACCGAAAGGATGACCTGATTTTCTTCGCTGACCTGATGCAGATCGAACCCACCGGTAAAATTGCCAAATAGCGTCTCGTAAAGCGAGGAACGGGGCGTCTCATTCATCTTTCAGCGCCTTCAGGGTCAGGCGGTTGTTCCCCGCCTCAATGACGCGTGCCTTATCCGGATCGAGGTCATCGCGGCTCATTACCACACGCCAGGTATTGTTGTCCTGGTCCGGTGACATAAACATCCCTGCCACCGCCACGTACTGCGCATTTTCCTCCATTGGTATATCGACCGTGACCGCCCCGCCCGGCTGCAGGAGGATATCTTTCTCCACCAGCAGGTCTGCTTTGATGACCTGACTGTCCTCTTTAAACAGTGACGGATAGTCAGTACTGTCGAACGTTTTGCGATCCTTAAGCTGGTAGATGCGCACCACCGTCGACAGTGCCACGCCGCCAGCATTGCTGTTAACGGCCTCACGGGCACGAATATCCAGATGCAGGGTCTTTATTTGCTTATAAAAAATCGATTTGGTCACAGCAACGGTGCCATCTGTGACTTTTTGAGTCAGCCCACAGCCAGCAAGTATCAGTGTGATACCTACGGCCAGAGCTGCCAGAGGAAATTTACCAGCGATAATCGCCATCTTCATCGGTCTCCCTGCGGTGAATATTTTCCTGTACCCGCTCATAGCGGCCAAGATTGATGGTTATGGTTTTGGAGTGCGTGACGGTGTTCGCTGCATTCAGCGGCCGCATCACGGCGGTGCGGCCCAGCTGCCCGGCTCCGGCATCGGGCTTAATGTTCATTGTCACGTCCGGCAGCAGGCTACGGTCGACGGATAGCTGCAGGCGGACATCCAGGCGAGTTCCAAGATACACATACAGCAGCGTCATAAGGTCCGAGTGAAGCTCCCCGCCCGGTAACCAGCCCAGCACTTCAGTTGAGTCAGTGGTTGTCAGGCGCATCAGCACCTGGCTGTTTACGTCGGTGGCATAGTTACCCATCACCGGACGGTTTGTCAGGGTGACTGGCTGGCTGACGCTCATAACCAAAGGTTTCTTCACAGGCACGCGGCGTTTGTCATGGTGCCAGATTTTCGCCAGTGTATTGGGTGCCAGCAGGCGCACCAGTGAGGTCATACCCTCTGCGGTACGTCCGGGCAGCAACATGACCGGCAGCAGCGCCAGAAAGCGTGAGGCCGGGGTGGCAATGTTTTGTGCACAGCCGTCAATGCCGAGTCCCGCCAGCCCCAACAGGTACTGCGAGATTTTATCCTTCCCACCCTCTTCAAAGGTCGCCGGGTACGAGTATTTACGCCATATGCGATAGTACTGAGCAATCAACCGGTGGTTGAAAATATCGAGGAAATCCGCGGTGGCCTCATACCCTTCCCGCCGCTGGGTAATGTCATCGATATAGTGCGTCGGCAGAGGGGACTCCACGCCGTAGAGCCCCATAAAAGTGATGCGCACATTCGGCGGCAGATGGGAATGTTCAGACTGCTCAATTCCTTTGATTTCAGATGCCGGAAATCCCATGCCTGGATGGGGCCGGAAGCGTACCGGTTCATGTCGTACCTGCCAGGTGCTGCCAGTGACCGGTTTATCCGGCTGGCTTTGCTCCAGCAGCTGGCAGAAGCGGTAAAAGTTGATATATGGTAGCCGGTCCCCCAGTTGCGCTATCAGCCGGGCAGACGCGGACTGTGATTCTCTTTCCACCGGATGCATTTTCCTTCTGGCTGAACAATGAGGGTGAGCTGGTTAAACAGGTTCATATCGGCATACAGCGCAAAGAACCGGTTGAGCATTTCACCGAACAGGTGAATATCGCCCTCACCGGTGAAGCCGTTGCTGTCGATGGTCACTTCGATATCCAGCCCCCGCAACAGGTAGCCCTGCTCAAAACGCTGCAGGCGGTGGTGCTCCACATGCTGAATCGCCTCCAGACGGCGGGTGTTCAGTTCATCCTCCTGCCAGTTATAGAGTGCCAGCGTGCCGCGCAGCACTTCGGCGGTGCTCATCATGTTCAGGAACCCAGAGCCGAGGTGGCTCAGTACCCGCCAGTGAAAACGGTCTTCTGCTGGCGGGTAAACCGGCAGCGTGGGTTTGCAGAGGTTTTTCACCGTCAGTGGCGTCTGCACCACCTGCTCACAGCGGTCAAGCAGCGTGCTCTGCAGCGCCCGGCGCGGTAACTGACCGTTGGTGCCGGTAATTTGCAGCGAAACGGCTTCACGCTCAAACAGCCTGTCATCCTCCCACTGGTGACCACCGAGAATCAGCCAGGTGTCATACAGCCCGGTAACGCCCCGCTTAACGCGGGTGTGGTAATAGCGTGGCGGGGCGTGACGACGCATCATACCGCCCTTGTGACGGAAGCTGCTGAACGGTACATACTCCGCGTCACCGGTCCGGTTTGAGCCTATGACCGAATCCACAGCATAAATCTCGGTATGTCCGTCCTGCAGCCGTTTAGGGCGCAGCAGGTACTCACTTTCAAGCCCCGTAATGGTGAGCGGGTCAGCTTCCAGCGTGAACAGGTTAATCACCGGCACGCAGTGCAGACGAACCGCGTCATCGGTGACCGGCAGGTCTGATGGCCACAGCGTACTGAACACGACTTCGATGTCGAAGTACTCTACTCCCGCAGGCGGCGTAATCCCGTCCAGACCGTTGAGGTGGACGAACATAAAATTGTCGCGGAAGGTGAAATACTCCAGCAGCAGCTGGTAGCCGCTGAAGGCAGTATCCCCCTTCGGCCACAGCCCGTCTTCCTCCGCAAATCCTCCCGGCGAAAAGTACCCGTCCAGGCGAATACGGTCAGTCTGCCCTGGCAGACGCATATACAGGGCGGCTTGCCGCCTGGTCAGCATCAGGTGTAGCTGGCTGCTGACTGGCGCATCTGCGCCGAGATAGAGGCTCAGGTGGCTGAGGTCCGCATGGGACCAGTCCGCCTGTGTGCTACAGGCAAAACGCATCCGCAGCAGCGAACGCCCGTCAGGCTCAGTGATCATGGTTACCCCTGAGATGTTCAGCGGATTGAGCATCACATCGCGGGTGGTGCGGTAACGGCAGACCGTGTTCTTCGGCCCTACCGGGCGGGAGTACACTTCCAGACCCGCGGGCATGACTTCCGCCATCTTCACGGCCTGAAGCACAGGCGTGAACGCCACCACCGAGAGCGACGGAATGGTACGCAGGTAGTGAGGCCAGAGCATACTGACCAGACCTTCGGTAAGTTCCGGCAGATCGTCGTCAATCTTTTCACGCAGCCGCCCCATCGAGAAAGCAAAGCCTTCAAACAGGCGTTCAACATACGGATCGGGTGTGCCGGCCTTATCCAGGTCAAGCATCGCGGCCCGGTCCGGGTGGGTTCGGGCAAATTCTTTGGCCGCTTCACGGAGGTAGCGCATTTCTGCATCGAAATAGCGCAGGGTCAAATCTTCCATTTATTTCTGTTCCTGTGGATTTAACCGCAAAGCACGGCGGCACGAGCAGGATCGACGGCGATCAGTCCGGCAAGTAACTGGTCCATTACCGGCGTAAGGCGGGCCTTATCAGCCTCACTGCGACCGGCTTTCAGGCGCAGGAGTTTCAGATGGCGGGCCTGTACCTCGAACAACAGCTCAGGTTCCCAGTTGCTGAGGGTCACTTCTCTGGCACGATCACCCAGCTCTGCAAACAGGTGCACCGCCAGGTCATTTTTGCCGTACTGTTCAGCAATGCGCCCCATCAGCAGACGCAACAGCCACTTCTGACGATCGGTGGTCATACCCGGCCGGGTCTGTAACCAGCCCAGCGCGACATCCGGGCCTTCACTGTCGGCCAGCGCCACGGCTTCCGGCTCCAGCGCCAGAATGTCATCGTTACCGGCGGTGCTCGGAGCGGCTGGGGTCTCATTGCCCCACCCGCCGACGGTGTCCAGCACACTCTGCTGGATCCAGTTCAGAGTCACTTCGTCCGCAAACGGCGTGCCGTCACTGAAAGCCAGCGTCTCCAGCCCGGACAGGCGCGACAACAGCCCTTTCAGATCGGCAGCAATAATGTCAGCCAGGGTGTCCTGCCCTGATTTCGTCAGCGCCTGGTGGATATACCACTGCAAATCAAGCCACAGGTGATTGGCACCGCGGGAAAAGGTGCTGTCGGCCGTTTCCAGCATTTCAGCCCAGTTCTGTTGCAAGTAGAGGCGTTTGAGTAACGCGCGCTGATCCGCTCTTGGCGGCTCGATGCGTGTACGCCCCTGCGCATCCGGAGCCGGGATGGCCCGGAGGGTGTCATGGCGCAGGCTTTTCATCAGATGATGCGCTGACAACCAGCCGTCAGGCTGCTCGCGCAAGTATTCGGTGAGTATGCGGGCTTGGGACAGCAAATCCTGGCCTGAAGTGATTCGCCCGATGGCCGGGGCATCGCTATGGCTGACAGATGAAGGGGTTTCGCTGGTTCTGGCGTTCTGCGGTACCACCGCATCCATCCCCCCGGCTTTCTGCAAACGACTTTCCAGGGCACCGTACAGCGCATTGAGTTCCGGACGGATTACATCTGGTTCGTTTTCAGTAAGCCCGGCTATCAGCAGCAGCGCTCCGGTGGTACGCATCGCTTCTTCCCTAACAACTTCCGGGTACAGGGAAAGAGAGTCAGTCATGCGCGATCCTGCCAGCCATTCCAGCGCCGCCTTACGGCTGCGATCACGTTGCGGGTGCAGTTGTGTACCAAAGCGCTCCAGCAGACCGGCCAGCAGTTCAAGTCCTTCACCCAGCCCCTGCTCACCTTCGCGGTGCAGCTTCGCCCAGCAGTACCAGGTTGCGACACGGATATCTTTCGCAACGGTGGTTAAAATCTTTTCTGCATGCAGGCAAATAAGCTCGATGTTGGCGCCAGAGAGCTTATTAATTTCCTCGCGAATCTGCTGGAAATCGTCGTCATAACCTGGGTCTTCGCCAGCGGGTGACGCCCCAGACAGCGGCTGCAGCCAGCTGTCCCACTGCGCCACACGCTCACGGGTGGCGGCAAGCAGTGGCCCCTGATCAGCCTGGCAGGCATTAAGTAAGGCATAGAGCGTGCTCATCAATATACGTCCTCTGTAGCATTTCCTGCACTGATAACCTGGTCTGATAGTGTTGCACCGGAGGTACTGAAGATGGTTTCCGGTAGACGGAAATTGCGCAGCTTCAGCAGTGCCAGCGGCCCCTCTCCAGCTTCGGTACGAAGGGTATAATTGAGGGTGCGACCATCCTGTGCTTTCCAGCTCAAGCTGTAGCTGCTGCCGACGCCCGGGTAAGCACTGACGACGGCTTTATCGAGCAGGCGGATCCAGCCCCATGCACCTGGGATATCAGCGTACTGGCGGGTGCCCGCCTGCGTGCTTATCCAACTCAGGTTCGCCCCCGGAGCTTCAGTATCAGCAGGCCAGGTGAAGCGCTTCCATGCCGGGAGCTGGTTAACATAAGTCAGCTTCTGGCTGTCGATGATCATGTTGGTCTGCATCACCCCATCGGCAGTCCCCGGACGAAGTTCGAAGTTCATCCCTGCATTGCCTTCAGTGAAGGCGATATCGGAGATATAACTCAGGGTGTTAATGGCATTCATGAATGCAGGGTTAAAGGCCAGCCCCTGCGAGTTGATGCTGTCTGGCACCCAGTGATTGCCTTCTTTGTGCAGCACGCCTTTGAGGCGGTTCTGCAGGAACTGGGCAATACGCCCGGAATCTGCATTGAGGTATTTAGCCAGCAGCGGCAGGGATACATCACTGCTAGAATTGTTAAACGGATAGCGTCCGCCGAAGGCACTGTTCCACTCAGCAACCACCGCCTGCTGCCACTGGGCGTTGAGGCTATTGGCCGCTGGGGTAAGCACCTGCTGCCAGGCCTGCTCCATCGGACTCACAAAAACTGTCCGCCCAAATCCGCTCCACTCCTGACCCAGACCGGCGGCAATCAGGCTGCCGTAGTCACGAGTTTCAGTCAGGTCTACCGCTTTGCCCTGGAATACTGTCTGGGCGATGGTCTGGGTCATAGCCTGTGGGTCCGCAGCATTCGTTACCTGCTGCAAACGCAGACGCACCTGTGTGATACGGGTCAGGAACGACTGCAAACTTAGCTCCTGTGCCCCCGTGCGGTTCTTGTCCATCAGCGCCAGCACAGGACCAAAGGTCGCATCCAGCGGGCCGTGAACACCGACGCTCTGGTCAATGGCATCTTTGTTGTCACCACCGAGCAGGTTTTTCGCTGATTTAACCAGCGAATCCGAAATGGCTTCGCCTGTCTGCCCGGTACGACCCTGTACATTCAGGGTATTCATCAGCGCCACCAGCGGTGACTGACGCACGTCGGCCATTAGGGTCAACTGGTCAATAGAATCCGACAGCGTGGGCGCCTGGTTCCAGCGCAGGCTGTTCAGAAACTCCAGCCAGGCCCCGCCAAAGTCCGCGAAATAACGCTCCGTCAGGCGTTTTTTCAGCGCTTCCGGTGAGGTCTCATTCTGTTTATTCACCTGCTTGCTGTCAGTGAGCACCCAGTCGAGCTCATCCCGGCGCGCTTTCACCACCTTGTCAATGGCGGGCTGGACGGCCTGCTCCCAGGCCTGGCGTGTGAACATGCCAGGTACAATTTCCGTGGTGCTGAACAGACGGGATGCATCAGTATCGCCAGTCATATCTTCAAGGCGCATATCGACATACAGATGAGCCACCTTGGAGAGCATCTTCTGGTACAGGGTCGATTCACTGTTACGCACGCCCATTAGGCGTACCAGCAGGGAACGCGCCTGGCTGACCATGCTCTCATCCGCACGCAGCTTCCATTCCGGGTGCACAGCGAGCTGCGCGCCATAGAACGACAGCAGCGACGGTGCTACGCCCTGCCAGACGCCGTCTTTCACACCATCACGTTTTGGCCAGTCACGAAGAAGCGCCGAACTGAACCAGGCGGCGTCCATATGTTCCGGACGCGCCAGCATCAGGTAGAGCTTGAGCTGCTCCCAGGTGGTTTTTGCCATCTGCTCACGCAGCGGGCTGCCCGGCGGCAGCGCATTGAAGGCACTGAGCTGAGTCTGCAGATGGTCCGCAGCCGCATCCCGCAACAACGGTAGTGCGCTGTTCTGATAACGTGGCCAGAGTGCGGCCAGCAGGGCGTTATTCTGGCTCAGTCCGGCCTTCTCGTACCACGGCACGCCGTTTTCTGAACGGTACTGCAGTCGGGCCAGCATTTTCTGAAGTCCAGACAGCGCGTGCAGGCGCTGTTCCAGCGGCTGGTTTTGACGGGCAGCGAGAGCGGCCTGGGCATTCGCACCGTCAATCTGGCTGCGGTTGGTGACATACGCGATGCTCATCCACGCAGCACAGCCCACCATCGACAGGGCGACAACCGACGCAAACACTTTGCGCCAGGGAACGCCCGGCTTGCGCGGACGCAGTCCAGCAGGAAGCATCCGGACAGATTCAGGCAGAATATCCCAGCGCTTATCCATGCCCCAGTGGTGCGTCACGGCACGTTCGGCACCGGCAGAGGACTGACTGAAAACCACACCAGCCAGCGGCAGCGGGCGGTACGGATTGAGCATCACCGACAGCGGTGCGGTCACGCTTTCCGGTTCACGAATCAGCTGGTCGGCAAGCGTCAGCAGGAAGTTATGTTTCACTTCACCGCAGGTCTGCTGCAAACCCTGTGATATCAAATCCGGTGTCAGGGCGGAGAGCTGCTCTGCCAGCCCTTCGGTATGACACCCGGCAGGCAACAGACAACCGGTCGCCTGCGAAATGCGCCCTTCCGGCTTACCGGCGCGCGGGTGCAGGGACCAGACGTAGAGAGGAAGTTTCCAGCCAATCGTTTCCATACGCGCGCTGATGGCGCGAGACAGGGCATCCATGGCGCTTTCAGACGGCACCGGCAATGGCGGCTCCAGCCCTGGTGCTGAGAGCTGGTCAAAGGCCGAGGTGACCCACACCAGCCCATCTACCGGGCGACGGCGCAGTTTGCGCAGCGCGGTCAGCCAGGCACTGTCCGCTGGCGTATTGAGGTCACCGCCCCACAGCAACAGCGTGCCGCGGTCCTCCTGCCAGAGCTGCGCCGTCAGACCCGGAGTCAGTTGCTCCACTTCTGCGGCCGTACCGGTTATTAGCAGGATGCGGGTTTTACGTCCCCAGCGCCGGCCGTAGAGGTTACGCATGGCGTCACGGATGGTGTCGACGGTAACGTTACGGGGGGCAGTCTGCTCAACACGTCCCTCATCGACGGGCAGAACATTTTTGCGTTTTGACTGAAAGCGATGCCAGCCCTGTTTGATGGCAAGTGTAATGGTTTTGCCATGGCGCAACAGCATCAATAAAATCAGAGCACCGGCAATGACCAACCCTTTAAGTAACGGAGTATGCAGCCCCATTTGATCGCCAAAGTGCCAGATACACCAGGCAATTCCGCCTGCTAAAAGCGCGGAGAAGCCCAGTCTTCCCCAGACTCCGCGCCATGCTGAATCACCCGTGGTCATCGTTTCGGTTCCCTGTTTGCACTGTATTAATAAATTCCTGCTCACCATCTGTAGAAAGCATCAGACAGTCTGCTTTTTGTATGTTCACGATATCGCTGGCGACGGCTGCCATTATCCATGGAGAAAAGGGGCCGCTGAGCCCGGCATATTTTTCCAGCCAGTGGAGTTGTTCTGGTTTCCAGTGACCGCCATAATCCTGTGTCACTGCGAGTAAATCAGAAAATGCCTTACCCCATTCCACTCTGTCGCCGACAATACTGGAAGTGGCACAAGCCTGAGTTTGTGTCGAGAAAAATGTATCCAGCGATTTTTCTGAAATCGCCATATCAAGAGCCATTGGACGCAAAAGACGTGCATTCAGCGAAAGATTATTTTTTGTGGCGACATCATCAGAGGTCAACAATAGGACGGCCAGGGCATCACTGTACGCGTCCCGCCCCTGCGTCTGGTGAATCAGGATTAAGTCCATATCCAGCGTTGGTGATTTAATTCGCTCATCAAGTGAGAGGAAGGTCTTTGACGTACGAACGGTCAACTGTGGAACAGAACGATCCAGAATGACTGCCTGCCAGGCATGGGCAAATGCATCCTGCAATACCTGAAGATCATCGTGAGAATCTGTCAGCAGCGTGACGGCTGGTATTAAATCTGAAGGCAACTTTGCAAGAACTGGACCTAACCCTGCGAGCAGAAAAGAAAAATGGGTCTCATGAACTGGCAGACAAATTCGTTGAGTTAGAGATGTGTTCTGCTGCAGCGTTGGCGGGGCTGCAATAAAATTTTGAGGTGTCAGATTTGCAGGCAGCATGATGCCACTATGCAATACTGCGATATTGCGTCCAGACCACTCCATCCACTGTTGTTGCGCATACTCTGCCTCATTGGTTTCAAATTCGTGTCTGTCAAAAGCATTGTTATAGATCCAGCCACGCAGACACAGAAAGAAAAACCAGAGAACTGCAGGGCCTGCGGTGACAGCCCAAAGATTAAATGTTTGAAGTGGCCCGGCCAGTTTATTGGCATGCAGGACAAACAGCAGTACACAACCGACCAGCGCGAAAGCCCCCAACATCATCCACAGGATGAATGAAGGTTCTTCAGGCTTAGTCGATATTGTTGATTTCTGACGCTCCCAGCTCATTACTTATCCTATTACACAATCCGGTGCACTGGAGATCACCTGACAACCGCACTCACAGTGGCAACCATCCACAACCACGGCTTTACCGTCAGAGGTCCATTCAGGCGATCCTTCAATAATGGCATTAATGCCATGCCCCACTATTGGGCAACTGACCTTATCACCCACGAGGGCAACATTTTTTCCATTTACTACCATTGTTGATGAGGCAGAAATGACCTGGCCGCCATGAGTGGTTTTATCACCAATCAATACAAAACCTTTAGACATACGAATCTCCCTTTTTCATTTCCTGATATTCATTTCTTTAAGCAGGTAAAACATTATTTCTAAAAATTAATTTTTTTAACTTATTGCACGCATTAGAATCACCTGCAGAGCAGCTTTTTTGGAATAGTGGGATGGCCTTACTTCTATTTACAGCAATTCCTTTACCATTAAAATACATCGTACCTAAATGATACATGGCTGAAGGCTCGCCTTGATTAACTGCAAGCTCGAGAAAATTTTTGGCTTTATCATAATCCACAGCGACGCCCTCACCATAAAGGTATGCGTAACCTAAATACATCTGAGCTTTAGCGCTGTTGTTTTCGAAGCCTTCTCATACCAGTAATTGGCCTTTTCGTAACTCTGAGGGGTTTCTTCGCCAGAATAATACATATCGCCTAAATCGACCTGAGCATCCGTGTTTCCGAGTTCAGCAGCAACCTGATAGAGTTCAAATGCTTTTTTCATATCCTTAGGAACACCCATGCCCAAACGATAAACATTAGCCATTGAGTTTGCATCGTCTGCTTTAGTAGTTGATGTTGGGTCTATAGTGATAGTTTCAGAAAAACACAAAGCGGAGATAAAAAACAACATTAATACGTAAAATGGTTTCATAAAAACACCCTTCACAAAAGCATGATAGATCATTAATAGTTAATGATGAACATCATTAACTATTACTATTTACAACGATTACCAATTACCATAAGGGTATGTCTTATCTTTGATAAAATCAGGAGTATCTCCATAGTAAACATACCCATTAGGGTGCCCTGTCACTCCTTTGCACATATCAAGGTTTTTGCCTGAAACAGTCGTTATTTTTGTATCATTCAATGAGATGTCCGAATGGCCATATTGCCTCAACCAGACCCGTACTTTTCCTTCCGGCGCCAATCCTATTAACATCGTTTGTCGATATGCATTCTTCCCAGGCTCTAATACATCAGGATAAGGAGTAATCATTTTATCCCATGTATTTTGAGAGAAAAATAAAGTTGACTGATATGTTTTTTTATCGATGATTGAGTCCCAACAAAATATCATTATCTGTGGCAATCTGTCGGCTTTATTAAACTGGGTGTTCCCCGCAGAATTACGTTCACTCCATTTACCTACACTAATCCCTTGTGGCTGATCGATAGTCCGATATGTCGATGCATAACCATCAACATCCAACAGTTTTAACAATGTAACCTGTGCTGGTAAAGCTTTTGGGGTAGTAAAGGCAAAGTACCATTTGTCCCAGGGCGTTTTAAGACTGTTAGGTTGTTCACTGGCACAGGCACTAACAGAACCCGCAAGTAATAAAAACGAAATTTGTCTGGCTATTGATTTCATTATTTCCCTCACTGCATATTTCAGGCAACGCGCCCCCAACTGAGGTTTAAAAGATTCGCGGATATTTAGCGCACTACCGTCTTTTAAAGATGATCTTCACCATGACCCATAAGGATATTTTTTGTTTTTTATAAACCCTAAGATATCTTCATCATAACCATAACTAAAATCGCTTTTGGTTACCCCTTTACACATATCAAGGTCTTTACCTGAAACGGTCGTTATTTTTGTATCATTTAATGGGATATCTGAATGGCCATATTGTCTCAACCAGACCCGTACTTTTCCTTCCGGTGCTAACCCTATTAACATCGTTTGCCGATATGCATTTTTCCCAGGTTCTAAAACATCAGGGTAAGGGCTAATCATTTTATCCCATGTATCATGCGTAAAAAATAAAGTTGACTGATATGTTTTTTTATCTATGATTGAGTCCCAACAAAATATCATTATCTGTGGCAACCTGTCGGCTTTATTAAACTGGGTGTTCCCCGCAGAGTTACGTTCACTCCATTTACCTACACTGATTCCTTGCGGCTGATCGATAGTCCGATATGTCGATGCATAACCATCAACATCCAACAGTTTTAACAATGTAACCTGTGCTGGTAAAGCTTTCGGTGTAGTAAAGGCAAAGTACCATTTGTCCCACGGGGTTTTAAGACTGCTAGGTTGTTCACTGACACAGGCGTTAGCAAAACCCACAAGTACTAAAACCGAAGTTATTCTGGTGATAGTTTCCATGATTTCCCTCACTGCATATTTCAGACAACCCGCCCCCAACCGAGGCTTGAATGATTCGCGGATATTTAGCGCACTACCATTTTTTAAAGATGTTGGTTCACCATGAGCCATAAGGGTAATGTTTACCATTTATAAATTTCTTTATACCCTCGCTATATTCATATCCATTAGGAAAGTTCGTTTCACCTTTGCACATGTCAAGGTCTTTACCTGAAACAGTCGTTATTTTTGCATCATTTAATGGGATGTCAGAATGACCATATTGTCTCAACCAGACCCGTACTTTTCCTTCCGGTGCTAATCCTATTAACATCGTTTGCCGATATGCATTTTTCCCAGGCTCTAAAACATCTGGGTAAGGGCTAATCATTTTAGCCCATGTATCATGCGTAAAAAATAAAGTTGACTGATATGTTTTTTTATCGATGATTGAGTCCCAACAAAATATCATTATCTGTGGCAATCTGTCGGCTTTATTAAACTGGGTGTTCCCCGCAGAATTACGTTCACTCCATTTACCTACACTGATCCCTTGTGGCTGATCGATTGTCCAATACGTCGATGCATAACCATCAACATCCAACAGTTTTAACAATGTAACCTGTGCTGGTAAAGCTTTTGGTGTAGTAAAAGCGAAATACCACTTATCCCAGGGAGTTTTGAGGCTGTTAGATTTCTCACTAGCACAGGCATTAACAGAGCCTAAGAGAAATAAGATCGAAATTATTCTGCCGATTGATTTCATGATTTACCTCCCTGCATATTCCAGACAGCTCGAAGCCAACCCGGATTTGGACGATTGATATAAAATAACAAATCAGATGATTTCACTGCCCCGTAGATGGTTTTTACTTTATTCCCGTCCAGCCAGACATCTTTTACAACCACAGGATTCCAGTGAGCGGAGCAGTGAATATATTTTCCAATTAATTGTAATTCTGGTGAGATAAAAGGCATCAGCACACCACCATTTCTCATAGCCTTCCCTTGGTCAATTGCTTTTTGACATAAAGCTTCCAGCTCAGGCGGTAAAGAGAAATTCTCATCTTTTGGGAGAATCTCATTAAATAGCCCTCCAGCTTCCTGAGCTGCATCCAGCATCACCCGTAAACTAACTTTGCTCCAGTCATTAGTCACTACCCTCTCAATAGTGACTGCCGCCCCAACACGTTTTTGTGTGATGCCACCACGTTTTTTATCCTCGTTAACAAGATAGTCGTACCAAGTTTCTGTCTTTATTTCACCACTCGGAATGATCGCACTTAACGCTGGCAGACTCTTTAAGTCAGGTATTTCAGCCGCTGAACGCCGGTAGATATCAGTCACTTCAGAAGGAATACTTTCACTGACAGTTTCATTTTGGGGCTGTGTCAGAAAAAGATATTCCTTTTCCTTCGGATTATAGCCACCGCCGATATCGGAATGTGCTCCCGGCAGAGCCAGTTCCGGCCACGATTCCTTAATGCTGTTAAGGCTAAAGTTGTAGCGGCACTCATGCATTGCCGTGATCTGAAAGACTTTCTGTGCAATATCTGGAGGCAGATCCAGCTCAACGCCGGGATTCACACCACTATGAACATCAAATAGATTACTTACTGTACCTACCGCGCACACGGTATCAAATAACCCCAGAAAGCGGGTTTCACCTGCAGGTTTCCCATGCTGATTTCGTCCACCGAGCCCTTTCGTTATGGCCTGCTGTATGGCTTTATCGTTGTTCCTTACACGGTTAACAAAGTGGCGAGCCGCTGCCGCACCGCGACTAAATCCAAAAACATCAAACTGGATTTTCTCAATTGCAAAATTGAGCCCTTGGTTAAGAGCCAGGAATTTCGAAATTTGTTCAGCAATAAGACCTACACCTTCATCAGATTTATCAACTACACCATAAAACCACCCCCCTGTCCCCATACTTATCGAGCTATCGCTATTACCTTTATCGGTACCGATCCCCTGTACATAAACTGCTCGTTGATAAGCTGTTTGTCCCTCAACCACCTCGTCATTTGTGGCGTAAAGTGTATTAAGCCAGTGGATGTTAGAATAATACCCAATATAACTTCCAGCATTATCAATTTTTATTCCCAGTTTTTTAGCACAGGTTTCCGCGTCTTCTGGCTTCATTCCAACATCAAGATGAGAACAGGACTCCAGAATGCGATTCTGGGTATTAAACGCATTATTCCCAGTACCATCAAAAAATATCCCAATAGTAAGGGTGATTCCTGGCACAGGCTTACGCTTACAGATAACTGTTTTCTCTGTGACATTCACATCAGTAAAATGTTCGCACTCACTGGCTTCCCATGCATGATAATCACTCATGCTTCTTCACTCCCTGTAGCTGAATTACCGGTCCCAAGGATCTCAATTTTTAATTTGCCGGGCATTGAGGTATAAATTGGCAGTGTTTTGCCATTATCATCTGAAATTCCATGGAATACCTGCCCGTCGGCTGTCGTCACTTTATATTCAGTGTGAGCGATGATTTTCCCTTCTTCATCAGTCAGAGAGTAAATTCCACCATACCCTTTTGGAAATTCAGGAGCAGGTGTGTTCAGCGAGGCTGCTCCCATTTTCTGAACATTGGCACATTTCAGTAAGATATTACCGGGACAGCCTAACTCAATATTCCCGTTGCTTAACTTGATATAGGCACCACCACAGTTAACGACCAGTTCCGTTGCTGCTGTGATTTTAATTTTGCCTTCGGCGCTCGTTACCGTAATGTCTTTCTTGGCTATGGCCTCCAGCGCATCATCCTGCGCCTGGATTTCGACTTTGCCCTTCGCCGCAAACAGCTTCATACCCGCCTGACGGGCCAGCATACTGATAGCTTCACCTGCCGCCACCGTGAAGCGCTTCATCACACTGATATCTACATTATTTTGCGCGACGATCCCCACGCTGGCACTTCCCGAGGAAACACGTACACCTTCCGGGCTGCTGATGCTAACGCCTTGCGGTGCATTCAATACCATCCCCGGCTGTGCCAGTTCCGTCAGTGCATCCGTCAGCATTTTCTGGCTCTGGATATCCGCCGGATACGCCTGAGCACTTTCTGCCGCATCTGAAAGGCTTCTCGCGATACTTAACGCATTTTCAAGCTGTGCTACAGCCGCTTTCATGGAAAGCATTTTGTCACTAGCGGATGGTTGTTTGTCTGCACTAATGAATACACCGGCTCCGCCACGAACGACCACCCATTTATCGGTGCGTAACTCAGCACCTTCGCCACGAAGTGTGCGAGAAGCGTCTACATTGTGGCCTAAATTGAGTTGGGTTTTGCCGCCATACTCTGTACTAAGTTTGATGTGTTCCTCGCCGCGTTTGTCTTCCATCCGCAGTTTGTTAAGTCCAGCTGTGCGGATAACATTACGTGTGCTGTTAGCTTCAGTCACATGATCAACGTGGCGGGAGTCGTGCATAGCATGGGCAATATAGGGACGATCCGGATCTCCTTCATGGAAGGCAATGGCGACTTCAGTACCCTGGATCAGCGGGAAGTGGAATCCGTATTTGTCCCCACCATAAGGCTTGGCAAAGCGCACTGGCATGCTTTCCATGCCTTGCTTTTTGTCATCACGGTCGGCATCAAACTTCACCCGGTACATGCCGGATGCATCCTGCCAGGCGTAGATGTCGTTATCTTTGGCGCTGCTGACACGGGCCGTCATAGTACCGCTGACCACCGGGCGCTTTCTAGCAGCAGGACGCCAGCAACGGTTCTCGTAGTACGGCATCGCTACCCATGTCACTTTCAAGGCATTCTTACGGCTGCCGTAGTAGCCAGTGCGGATAATAACAACACCATTCTCCGTTTCCCGGGGCAGCGTTGGCGGAATAGCCGTTTCCGTGATGGTCAGTACCTGTGCCGGCCCCAGAGTGTAGTCTGTACTGCTGCCGGTCACCGTGGTCTGCCCAGAAAGGAAGCGTTCATGCTCGAGGCGCGCCCAGAAGTTACCGGTTTCCGCTGTCGGGTTAATTTTGTCACCACGCTCAAGGTGACGCGGGCGATAATGGTACACATCGCCGTAAGTATTACCCTCCCCGTCGCCGCGGGTCATGTCCGCTGGCATCGAGGTCAGGACGTTCTGGGCTTCACGGTGGTTATAGTCACTGGCGGTGACTGAACGCTCCACCACGTTATGCCAGACATGTACATCCCACACCGAGTCGGCCGCATTGTCATTCGCCCCTGACGGACTGTTCAGGGGCAATTTCTTACCAAACGACCAGGCACTCTGCTTGTCGGCGAAGTGCACCACTTCGGTCTGAGTATCAGGCTGCAGGGTGAAGAAGTAAAAAATCCCCACCTCAGCCAGCAGACGTTCGATAAACGCGAGGTCACTTTCCTGGTACTGATTTATCTGTTCCCGTTTTGGGTAGGTTTGTTTAAGCTTGAATTCATATTCCCACCTCTTCAAACCATGCTCGCCAAGAATTTGCTCTACCACTTCCGGCACTGATTTGTTGACGAAGAAACGGTGAGTACGAAACTGCTTATCCAGTAAGGATATAAAAGGTTCCAGAATAATTTCATACGTAACCTGATCGCGTGAACCAGCCAAGCGTCGGAAATTTGTCACTACACCATGAACAATTTTACCGACAACAGAATCTAATAGTTTCCCCACCCCCATGCTCAGCGTAGCGGTTTTACTTAACATCATTTTAGCCGTAAGATCCGGATGTGAACTGGTAAAACGAATGGTGTAATGATAGAGAGCACTCATTTGTTCTAAACCATCAAAACGTTCCACATCCAATGGATAAGGGCAGGAAGGAATATCCAGTTTATAGCGATTAAGGATACCCTCTGTCATTTTAAATATATTTTCCATTTCTGTAATTCCTGTCCTGGGTTAGAATGATATTAAATAGAACCAAACTCAACAAATATAATGAATACTATCTATAATGTTCCCATTCATCATAAATGTATTTCAAGGCGAATTTATAAAGTCCATAAGCTATGAGAAAGGCTACTATACTTGCCCCACCTAGAATAAAGCGGTAAGGATTGGCTGAAAAAAAGAAACAGTACAAAGAGTAAATCATACTAATAGTTCCTAGCGTCATCCCGATACTGGCTACGATCCGTGAAACAATCATAAGTATAAAATCTTTTATATTCATAAACCTCCAAAGAAGTATTCGCAGACATTATTAAACTCTTCAGAATTTATCTTTGCAATTTCACAAGCCGTCTCATAAGGCCTAACAATGTCCTCAACAATATAATAAAAAAGATCAAAATCACCCATACTGTTTAATTTCTCATACATTATGGAGTTTCTTTCACGCAAGTACCGTGATGTATAAATAGATCTTGATGCTTCAGCGCCAACTCCCAATACACCACCAGCAACAGAACCAGAAAAAAAGGCACCAACTCCTTGAGATATAATCGCCCTTCCGAGGTTAACCCCCGTAAACTGCGAGAACATCATTTTACCTATAACACTTCCAGATATATTTCTTGAAAAATTTGAAATTTTATGCATGTCTACATGAGAAACAAAATCATCTATAAATGGTTTAATAACCTTATAAATAACCTCATCGTTAAAAGTTACTTTTTTAACCAGTGCTGCTAACCGAAATTTATCATCCTGATTCTCTCTGCGGTGTTCCGTATCTATAAAATCATAGCCAAGATAGGCAAGGCTGATGGGTAAGGAAATAACACCTTTCGCCACAGCACCGATAAACCCAGACCCATCGATATGAATGGCCTCAAGCATATCTTTGGCAATCTCTTTTGCGCTGTCCATAATTGCTACCCTTTAGATAAACCAGTTAATCAAACGCCAGCACAATCCCTTCTTCGTCATCCCAGCCCAGCGTCAGGCTGTGTGGCTTCTGCTTCGCGGCCATGTGCGTGAGCAGCTGCTGGCTCAGCACCGGCAGGATTTGCTGGTTCAGCAGGCTGTCGACGTTGCGTGCGCCGGTGTCCGGTAGCAGGCAGGCGGCAGTCAGGGCGTCATACAGGCTCTCATCAATGTGCGTGGTCAGGCCGTAGTGTCGATGCAGGCGCTTGCTAACCTGTGACAGTTTCATTTCCACAATGGTACGCATGGCTGCTTCAGCCAGCGGACGGTAAATGACCGTCTGGAAGCGTGCGAGCAGCGCGGGCTGGAAATGATCGCGCAGGATTGGGCGCAGCAGTTCGTGTAGGTCAGCTTCCGTGGCTTCCGGTTTTTCATCCAGCAACTGCATTAGGTGGTCGCTTCCGAGGTTAGAGGTCATCAGGATGACGGTGTTGCGGAAGTCGATTTCGCGCCCTTCGCCGTCGCGCATAAATCCGCGGTCGAAGACCTGATAGAAGAGGTTCATCACGTCACGGTGCGCTTTTTCCACTTCATCCAGCAGCACCACGCTGTACGGACGCTTGCGCACAGCTTCGGTGAGGATACCGCCCTGGCCGTAACCCACGTAGCCCGGCGGCGAGCCTTTCAGCTGGGAAACCGTGTGCGGTTCCTGGTATTCAGAAAGGTTAATCGTAATGAGTGACTTCTCGCCGCCGTACATGACCTCGGCCAGCGCAAGCGCTGTTTCGGTTTTCCCCACTCCGCTCGGTCCTACCAACAGGAATACGCCCAACGGACCGTTTTCGGACGTAAGGCCTGTTTTTGCCGCACGCAGGCGTCGGGCGATAGCCTCAAGCGCCACATCCTGCCCAACCACACGTTTACCGATTTCATTTTCCAGAGACAGTAGTTCGGTCTGCTCGTCCTTCATCAGTGATGACAACGGCACGCCTGTCCAGTCGGCAATAACGTTGGCAACGGTGCGGACATTCACATCCAGGGAGATCAGCGGGTTGCTGCGCTGCATCTCGTTAAGCTCCTGTTGCAGCCTGTGAGCCTCACGCTGGCGTGATATATCCTGACGGCTTTCGCGTAGCTGCTCGGTGAGTTTCATCTCCTGACCGTACTGGGTTTCCAGTTCGTCGAGTGTCACTATCTGGCGCACCTCTTCCTGCTCAATCTCGCTCAAACGCTCGGCATGACACTGATTGCCAATGGCGATATCTTCCAGTAAAGCCTGCTTCTCCATGTCGAGCGCAGCGATACTCGCGCGAAGTCGGGTTAGCTGTTCCGGTACCGTGTCGAGACTCATACGCACGCGAGCGGCAGCGGTGTCCAGCAGATCGACCGCTTTATCAGGAAGCTGACGTCCGGTCAGATAACGACGCGAAAGAGTAACTGCCGCACGAACCGCATCGTCGGTAATATGCACATTATGGTGCTCGGCATAGCGGGATTTCAGACCACGGAGCATCAGGCAGGAGGTGTCATCGTCCGGCTCATCCACTTTTACCATCTGGAAACGGCGCTCCAGAGCGGCGTCGCGCTCGAAGTATTGTTTATATTCGGACCATGTGGTGGCCGCAATAGTACGCAGCTCGCCACGCGCCAGCGCCGGTTTCAGCAGGTTGGCCGCATCTGCACCACCCGCCTGATTGCCCGCGCCGATGATAGTATGCGCTTCATCAATAAATAGCAGGACCGGGAGCGGTGATTGCTGCACCGCATCGATAACGTTTTTCAGCCGCTGTTCGAACTCGCCTTTCACGCCTGCACCGGCCTGCAGCAGGCCCAGGTCAAGGGTACGGAGAGTGACCGTTTTCAGGGATTCAGGCACATTACCCTCGGCAATACGCAGCGCCAGGCCTTCAACCAGTGCGGTTTTCCCCACGCCCGGCTCGCCGACCATAATCGGGTTGTTTTTGCGGCGACGAGAAAGGATGTCCACCATCTGGCGGATTTCTGTGTCGCGGCCAAACACAGGATCGATCTTCCCTTCCTTCGCTTTGGCAGTGACATCGAGGGTGAATTTATCCAGTGCGTTCTGCAGCGCAGGGCTCAGTTCCCCCTCTTTCATTTCCACACCAGCCGGACGCCCGACAAATGCCACCTCACCACCGTGGCTCTGCGCCAGTTCTGCTTCACGCTGCATTTCCAGACGTTCATCCGATTGTGCATCCAGCAAAGGCCGCAGGCGCTCCAGCTGGCTTTGAGCAAGCGTTAACAACGGCCAAAGGCCGTCACAACGTGCCAGTTTTGGTTTTTCCACCAGGGCCATCAGCAGATGGACGCTGCGAATGTGCTCTTCGCTGTTAAGGGAGGCAATCATCCAGGCTTCCTGCATCAGCGTCTGAATGGCATCAGACAGCTGGGGGCGATGGCGCACGGAGCGAGGTTGTCTGTCGAGCCAGCCAAGCAAATCCTGCCAGATGCCATCCATATCCCACTCGTAGCGACGCGCCAGCACCGTCAGGTCGCCTTCCCCCTGCTCCAGCAGCTTCAGCAGCCAGTGCTCCGGCAAAATTTCCGCATGGGCGCGGGTCTGGCAGAGCGACGCCGCGCCTTCCATCGCACGGGCACAGTAAGGGTTCAGACGACGTAACAGGATGGCTGGATTTTCCATGAGATTCTCTCTTTGTCGGTTCCTGGGCACGCTACCGCCCCTCGCTGTTCACCAAAGCGCATAAGGTCAGGCAGGCAGATTGTTTTTTCTTTGCTGAGTGCCCGCATCTCAGGCATTCAGAAAAAAAATGCGGACAGGAAAACCTGCCCGCATCAGGATTACGCCGTGGCGCGTTCGTTCCAGGAGTCGGAATGAATGATGTTGCCGTCTTTGTAGGTCCAGGTGATTTTTTCGTAACGCAGTTCAACGCGTTCAAGGTGGTTGTGCTTCTCTTTAGAAGGATCCTTGATGTCATACATTTCAGGATTCACTTTCACTACCTTCACGTTTTCCAGTTTGGTGTTGAAGTACTCCACTTCCTGGCCCGCGTCGTTGATTTTGTACCACTTGAACTCAGCGGATTTTAGGGTCTGACCCGTGGTCACCGCCTTGTACAGGTACGGGCTGGAGGAATCGATTTCCTTCGTGAACAGGAACGGCGTGTGGATGCGGGTGCCGGTCAGCTTGCCGGTATTGTTGTCGGTCGGGATGTACAGGTTATGCTCCTGTGCAACCACTTCGATGCTGCCTTCACGATCCTGAACGTCAACAGACCCTTTGATGTCCGCGCCGCCGTCGTCCTTCAGCCAAAGATAAACAGGAATTGCCATGTTAATTACTCCGTTTTATTTTCTGAGACGCCATCATCCTGCGATGGCGCCATGTGTTTGCCGGGTATCAGACAGGCACTTGCCTGCGGTACCAGACTGATTTCGACACGGCGGTTAAGCGCACGCCCTTCCGGGGTGTCGTTGGTTGCGACAGGGCGGCTTTCGCCATAGCCCTGCACCGCAAAACAGCTTTCCGGCACGTCGCCGGTGTCACGCATCCAGCTGCGCACCGCTTCGGCACGTTTCAGAGACAACGTCTGGTTTAGTTGCGGATTGCCGGTGTTATCGGTATGCCCTGACACGACAATCAGCCAGCCGGGCTTCGCCTTCACGCCGACCAGAGAATTCACAAGCATTTTGGTCGAACCGGCTTTCAGCGCCGACTTGCCGGAATCGAACAGTGACATGCTGTCAAGACGAAGGGTTTTCGGACCCAGAATGATTTTCTTGATGACCGGTGGCGGCGGCGGCGGTGGGGCCCAGTCGCTGACGGCGGCCTCAACAGGCGGCACCAGGCGCAGCCCCTGATACAAACCCAGGCGATAACGCAGTGGCTCCCCGCGACGCGCCCAGTCGTTCAGCAATGCGCCATCGGCTCTGAGGCGCTGCTGTGCGCGCAGTTTCGGTGCCACAGGCTTTCCCGTCAGTTGGTGATACAACTCAAGGTGATCGCCCACATTACGGATGAGACGCTGGTTGTTCATCCAAGATGCCAGCATGGCAAGTGCCAGAAAAATCCCGCCCAGAAACCCGGCGTAACGCCAGAACACCATTCTGCGGCTGACGCCCCGTCGGCGCGGCAGCGCCGGCAGCAGCAGTTCAGGCAACGGTAGTGGTTCGGTGGTCACAACGGTATCTGGTGGCAGCGCCGTCACGGTAGTGATGTGCTGCTGCCAGAGATTGCCCTCGATACCGCTCACCGGCACTATGCACATGCCCTGTACACAAGGCTTCATCACCGGCAGTTCGCCCTGGCGCACCGACAGCAGGTCATTGACTGCGCTGTTCTGCCACGCAAGTAGGCTGTCCAGCCACAGCCCCTGACTCAGACGCGAAAGACGCCCGTCAGATCCACTCTCCCGGATCCACTCTGTCAGTGACACATTGCCCTGACCGGGCTGATACACCTGAATGCCGCTTCGCGGGCTGACTGTGCTAAACCAGACGGGTTCAGCTTCCGCGCAGGCCACAGGAGACGATACCCAGGTCACGGTCCACAGCGGTGGGATCGTGCCAAATGCCGCACGGCACTGCACGACAGCCCGCTGCCAGCCCCGCAGGAACTGGGTAAAATCATCGCCGGAAGTGTGCTGTTCAGGTACCGCCGCCAGCATGACGGAGATTTGCGACACTAGGGCTGGACGCATCAAACTCAGGTGCTGCGCAAAGAGGGGAAGCTGTTCCGCATCCTTCACCCGCAGATACCAACCTTGCCGGGTTTCCCGGTGATGGAAGCCGGACGCAAACAACGGAGTGTTGTCGCCACATGCGAGGATCACCGCCCCCTGAAAATCTTCCGACGGTAGGTTTTCATCCACAATATCCCGTACAGCGGCCGCCCGTGCCTGAGTAGCCTGACGCTGTCGCCATAACATCACCCCGGACACCAGAACAACCAGCAGGCTGATTGCCACACGACTACCTGAGGACAGGGGCCAGAATCCCAGAATGAGCCACAGCGCCAGTACGGTACCCAGGGCAGTTAACAGACTTCGGTACGTATCCCGCATCGCTTACTCCGGCCTGACGATCTGGCTTACCAGCTCGGTAAGCGAAGACGAAAGGAAGAACCAGAGCGCAACCAGGGCGGCGACAGCCACAACCCAGCTCAGCCAGTACCAGCGACGGCCGCTGCGCAGGCTCGATGCGCGGGAAACGATGGGGGCGTCTTGTGCCAGCGTGAAGGTGGGCACCCGTTCTGCGAGAGCGCGAACAATATCTTCCCGACGCTCATCATCCTGAGCGCGATACTGACCGACGAACCCCAGTTGCAAAGTCCGATACATACAGGTCAGGACAGCGGTATCAGGCGCAGTTTCTTTCAGCAGGCTTCGGATCCTTTCCCACAGTTCCTCACCGGCATTGAGGGTGCCAAAGAAGTGTGCCTGCAGCGGGTCCCGGCGCCAGGTCAGGTAGCCATCATCGGTGGTTCCCCGATTCATCACGCTCTCATCGAGCAGTGCACACAGGGTATACACCATATGGTCACGGCTGATGTCGCTGTAACCTGCCTCCGTGAGCGCCGCTTTTGCCTCCTGCACCAGACGGCAGGCCCGACGATAGAGACCTTCCCCGTCACGAACCTCCTGTCCGCCCCGCAGCTGGCTGGCCATCAGCCAGCTGGGGTAGAAAATACGCTCAATTTGACTTATTTCTGATGTATTCATGTGCGCAGCACCGCAAAGAGTTCAAGTTTCACATCCCCCAGTGAGCGCGGGGTATAGAAGGTGCAGCTTCCCGCTTCCAGCATCGCCCGCGCTGCCTCACTACTCAGATCCAGCGAGAAATACTGGTTCTCAAGGCGTAACGGGATAGCGGCCGGCACATGGGTCAGCGGCTTGATAACCATCCCGCTCAGAGCCACATTCACCACATCCGAAACATCTTCAAAGCTGCCCGCCTTACACAGCTGCGGGAATTTCGTCTGAAGCTCATGGTTCGGCATAGAGGAGCGTACGGATAGGTAGAAGTCAGCACCTTCGCGCAGACGCGCATCGTGCAGGGCACCTCTCCAGATCTGGTCCTGATGATCCAGGTGAATACTCACCACCCTCGACGGCAGGCTCGCTTCCAGTAGTTTATCGAGCAGTGCCAGCAGCGGCGGGAATACCCGTTCCGGTGCATCGTGCTGATAAGCAGGAATGTCCCCGGCGTCGTGCTCCAGTGAGAAGGTCAGCAGGCTGCCAGCGAGACGAGTCAGTTCGCGGTACAGCAATTCCGGGTGACGAGCCGGTGTCTCCAGCAGTTCCGTCAGCACCGGCTCGGCGCTGTTCAGGGCATTCAGCAGCCAGAACAGAGACACATCCGCGACCGCAAAGTCGGCCATCCGCTCATTGCTTTCACGACGCATGGTCATCAGGCGACGGCGGCGGGCCTGCAGACGAACCAGCAGGTCACCCAGTTCGATGGTCAGCGGCGGGCTTGCAGAAATGGAAAGCATTGGCGGAATGAAAGCCGGATCCCGGCTCCACTGCCCCTGCGTATTACGCACCAAACGGACCACCGGACAGGTCAGGTATGCCGTGTTTTCCTGACTGGATAGACGCAAGGTTAGCGCATTACGCAGAATGGCCAACTCCCCGCTTTCATACCCGGCCAGTTCCTGCACTACCACACGCTCCGCTTTCCAGCGACGCGGACGCTCACTGTCCTGGCCGTTATCCAGGTTGCCACCACTGGCACTCAGCAGCGGTAGTGCGACAACCACCTCAACAGATTCACTGCCGGCTGCAACAGACAAGTCACAGACCGGAGGAAGCGTATCTGCCAGGTCGGTATCCACAAGAGTACCGTCCTGAAAGCGTACCACCAGACGGATGGCATTCAGGCGAGAGAGCGCCAGTGCAGCATCATCAAATTCTGCCGCAACCACGCCCCAGGGATGAGAAATACCCATCCGGGCGACCATGTCGGCAACGTGCTCATTCCAGCGAACCTGCTGCTGGAACTGTTGCGGGGCCAGAGCGGCCCCATCCTCCCAAAGCGGGCGGTAAATTTTCATCCCTGATTTCCTCTCGCCTTACGATTTCGCTTTCGGCATCTGGGAAACCAGCGACAGATTGACGTCCATGCCCTCCACCTGGAAGTGCGGCACGGCGTACAGCTTCACGCGGAAGAAGCCCGGGTTGTCTTCGATGTCTTCCACTACCACCTTCGCGTCGCGCAGCGGGTGAGAAGCCTGCAACTCGTCGCCCGGATCGGTCATTTCGGTCACCAGACTGCGGACCCACGTGTTCAGCTCCAGCTCCAGCAGTCGGCGGTCTTTGGTGGTACCGATGTTCTCGCGCTGAATCAGCTTCAGGTAATGGGCGATACGCGACAGCAGGAAGATGTACGGAAGACGGGCGTTGATGCGGCTGTTAGCCGTCGCATCAGCGGTGTCATACAGCGCCGGTTTCTGAGTGGAGTTGGCTGAGAAGAAGCACGCGTAGTCGCGGTTTTTGTAGTAGGACAAAGGAATGAATCCCAGATTCGCGAATTCGAATTCACGGGTTTCAGGAATCATCACTTCACTCGGGATTTTTACCTGATTACCTGTACCGAGATCGTACAGATGGATAGGCAGGTCCTGAACCGCACCACCAGCCTGCGGGCCACGGATTTGTACACACCAGCCATTATTGATAAAGCTGCGCACCATGTTGGACGCGAAGGCAAACGATGCATTGGTCCACAGGTATTTGTCGTGATCGGGACCTTTGACTTCTTCGACATAGTTGAAGCTGCGAACCGGAACGGTGTCCGGGCCATACGGCAAACGTCCCAATACGCGCGGCATGACCAGGCCGATGTAGCGAGCGTCATCAGTATCGCGGAACGATTTCCACTTGATGTACTCTGCGCGGTCAAAATAATTACCAATATCTTTAATCGCCGCGACGTCTTCCATGGACTCTTTAAGGAAGAATTTCGGGCCTGCTGAGCCGATAAACGGCATATGTGCAGCAGCGGATACTTTGGAGATGTTGCGAAGCAGAGCGACATCCTGCGCTGAAGCATCAAACTCGTAAGCGGAAATCAGTGCCGCAATCGGCTCGCCGCCTGGAGTATCATATTCATCAATGTAGGTGTGTTTATACAGACCACTCTGGATGATTTCCGGAGTATCTTCAAAGTCCTGCCGCAGGTCTTCTTTGGACATACTCAGAAGCTCAATTTTCACGTTCTGGCGAAAATCTGTTTTATCAATCAGTGATTTCACCCCACGCCACAGGCTTTCGACCGCCTGAAACTCGTCATGGTGCATAACCGCGTCCAGCTGGCGGCTGATCTGGTAATCGAGCTCAGCGATGTGATGATCGATAAGGCTTTTATCCAGTTTTTCGACCTTCGCGCCTGCTTTGGTCAGACATTCCAGAAAAACCTGCATACCTGCAGTCAGACGCTCATCAGCGGTTGCATCTGACATCGCCTGCGCATCTTGCCAGAGGTCTAACGCGCTCAACTCGGAGACAGGATTGAGATTGATTTTCTCAAACAGGGAGGCGTAAACCCCACCCGCAGCAGGACGTTCCAGCACCACGCTTTCACTACCGGCAATATTATTTTGTACAGACATGAGCATTCCTTGTTTAATCCGTTAAAACAGCGTGATGGTTACGATTTTCTTGATGCCAGTGCGGATAGTTCGTTTCGCAGTTCAGCACTAAGGGACTGGTCCAGGAGGATTTTTTCCAGCTCTTTTCGGAAAGTCTGGTTATCCAGCAAATTGGCCTTCAGATCGCGAAGCAAGTTGCGCATCGCCAACATCGCCTTCAGCTGCGGTATCTGAGCAGCCACCTGCTCTGGCGTGAAATCTTTCATGCTCTGGAAAGTCAGCTGAACATTTTCCTCACCACCATCATCAGAGAGCGTATTTTTAACGGTTAGATTAAGTTTTGGGGAGTATTCAGAAAGAACACTGTCGAAATTATTTTTCGTGATGTTAACTTTCTCACGCTCAGATATTTGAGCAGACTCTTGTCCATTACTGAAATCACCCGCAACCAGTAATTTCAGCGGTAATTCCATTTTCTTGCTTGCCCCGCCTGTATGCAGGTCAAGCTTCAGGTTAATACGTGCCTTAGGCACCTCATTCTGAAAACTGTCAGCCATCTCATCATCCCTCTTTGTTTTTGCTACGCCAACTTCACGGTATCGTTCTTGATGCGCAATATTAGAATAATGATCGATGCAAAATCAAATACACAGATCATTTATCCGCAATGAGAAATTTCTTAAGAATTTTCCACTATTATATTATTACGGATTATCCGTTCAGCTCAGGGAAAGACACTGCTTTTTTCACGCAAAGCGAATATTTGTACCGTAAGAAGGATCGCAGCCAGAGAGATGCTAATAAAACCATCTTGTTTTGATTTGCATCACAACATGATATTAAAAAAAGATGAAGGAACGGCAACAGGTTATTGCAAGCAGATAAATGACAGAGGTTAATGAATGAAGAAGAGTGACGAATTGATTGATAACATGAATAATAAATAAGAATTTTCACAAAGAAAATTCTTATTTATTATTCGAAGGAAAATAAAATGTAGATGCGGGTCCGAAAATAAACACTGCTGCTCTTTTGTCGGCCCACTCCTCCTTGCGCAAAGACTTCAGTTCTCCTCTCAGGCATGAGAACTGCTCTCCCTTCTGGAGTTTATACAGTGTAAAATCAAACACCTCCCGGATCGCCGCTTTTTTAATCAAAAACGAGTAATAGCACATATCGTATAACGGTGCTACATTACGCCGCCCGCCCAAATCAGCAGTGGCCAGGCAACGCCGCCGTAAAGTTCGGTAAAGCCTGCAACCATCACCTTGAAGAACGGTCTTATCGGCACGTCGTATCGCAAACTCTGCGCTACCTTTACAGGCTTCACATAGGTTCTACTATTTTGTCTCAATCCAAATTTCAACGTGCGTTTTTACACCCGCGTTACTGGTTTACATGGTTTGGCCTTGGCGTACTCTGGTTGCTGGTTCAACTTCCGTACCCTGTCCTGCGCTTGCTGGGGTCAAAACTGGGCAGCGCTTCCCGCGTTTTCCTGAAACGTCGCGAATCCATCGCGCGTAAAAATATTGAGCTTTGTTTTCCGCAGTACAATGCAGAGGAGCGTGAGAAACTCATCGCTGAAAACTTCAAGTCTATCGGCATGGCGCTGCTTGAAACCGGCATGGCATGGTTCTGGCCAGATGAACGTGTCCGCAAATGGTTTGACGTGGAAGGCCTGGATAACCTTAAACGCGCGCAGATGCAAAAACGCGGTGTGATGGTCGTCGGCGTTCACTTTATGTCGCTGGAGCTGGGCGGCCGCGTGATGGGGCTTTGCCAGCCAATGATGGCAACCTACAGACCGCACAACAGTGCGCTTATGGAATGGGTGCAGACGCGAGGCCGTATGCGTTCCAATAAGGCGATGATCAGCCGTAATAACCTGCGCGGTATGGTCGGTGCTCTCAAGAAAGGAGAGGCCGTCTGGTTTGCCCCCGATCAGGATTATGGACGTAAAGGCAGCAGCTTTGCGCCTTTCTTTGCGGTGAAAGACGTTGCGACGACTAACGGCACCTTTGTCATTTCACGTCTGTCTGGTGCCTCCATGCTGACCGTGACGATGGTGAGAAAAGCAGATAAGTCAGGCTACCGCCTGCACATCTCCCCGGAAATGGCTAACTATCCGGAAAACGAGTGCGAAGCGGCCGCGTTTATCAATAAAGTCATCGAAACTGAAATCATGCGCGCGCCAGAGCAATATCTGTGGATGCATCGTCGTTTCAAAACCCGCCCTCTTGGCGAAGCCTCGCTCTATATTTAGCCCTTCATGAAGGTTAGTTTCGCTAAGAAACTAACCTTTTCAATCACCTGTCTTCCCGCTGAGTAACTATCTTTTAATGCGTCGCCCAAAGTGAATTTATTGCGAAGTGAAATCAAACTGTCGCCGTTCCACGACACTCGTAAGTGACGGAAATTATTTAAAAAAATCCCTCTTGTCACCCCTCATTTTTAAGCGTACATTAGCGCCGTCTGGCAACAGGAAAGCACAGAATTCTGAGCTGGAGTTAACGGCATAACGGGAAAATTCTTATTTCCGTTTTGACCGGATTTCAGTTCTCTATAATCAGGTGGACTCTGTTTTTAAATGCGTACCACAAGATACGCGGAGCGATGAAACGTGAAATATTTCTTTATGGGCATTTCGGTGATTGTTTTAGTCTGGGCCGGAACCTTTGCCCTGATGATCTAGTGAAGAACATGCAGTCAAAAAAACAGGAGCCATCGGCTCCTGTTTTTTTATGTCATGACGACGCGGGATGTTCAGCGACGCTCTTTGAGGTCAGAAGACCGTCGGCCCGGAACATACTCTTGATGCCCCTCACCGCCTGACGAATACGGTCGCTGTTTTCAATCAGGGCAAATCGCACATGGGTGTCGCCATAATCACCGAATCCAATGCCAGGCGAGACACACACCTTTGCATCCTGAAGCAGCTTTTTAGCAAACTCCAGCGATCCCATCGCCGCATAGGGCTCCGGAATTTTTGCCCAGACGTACATAGACGCCTTCGGCATTTCCACCATCCAGCCCGCTTCATGCAACCCTTTTACCAGCACGTCGCGGCGGCGCTTATACTGGGCGGCAATCTCGTGGACGCACTGCTGGTCGCCTTCCAGGGCAGCGATAGCGGCGACCTGCAGCGGCGTGAAGGTACCGTAGTCGTGATAACTCTTAATGCGCGCCAGGGCACTCACCAGCGTTTTGTTACCCACCATAAAGCCAATACGCCAGCCCGCCATGTTGTAGCTTTTCGACAGGGTGAAGAACTCTACCGCCACATCACGCGCGCCCGGGACCTGCATAATCGACGGGGCTTTCCAGCCGTCATAGACGATATCTGCATAGGCTAAATCGTGAACCACCAGCACGTCATAACGCTTGGCCAGCGCGACAACTTTCTCGAAGAAATCAAGCTCCACGCACTGCGCCGTTGGGTTCGACGGGAAACCGAGGATCATCATCTTAGGTTTCGGATAGCTTTCGCGAATCGCACGTTCCAGTTCGTTAAAGAAATCGACACCTTCCACCAGCGGCACAGAACGGACCTGCGCCCCGGCAATCACCGCGCCGTAGATATGAATCGGGTAGCTTGGATTAGGGACCAGCACCGTGTCGCCATGATCCAGCGTGGCCAGCATCAGGTGTGCCAGCCCCTCTTTCGAGCCGATGGTGACAATCGCTTCACTTTCCGGATCGATATCAACCTGATAGCGATCCTGATACCAGCGCGAGATCGCGCGACGTAACCTGGGAATACCGCGAGAGGTCGAGTAGCCGTGCGTATCCGGGCGCTGGGCAACCGTGCAGAGCTTTTCAACGATATGCGGTGGCGTTGGGCCGTCAGGGTTACCCATGCTGAAATCGATAATATCTTCGCCGCGCCGACGCGCAGCCATTTTCAGTTCAGCAGTGATATTGAAAACATAAGGGGGGAGACGATCGATACGCGTAAAACGGCGTTCAGGACTGAATTCAGCCATAGATTCCTCAGATTAACGTTAGCGCCCGGACCGTCCGAGCGACGCTGCCACCGATGTGGCATGACTAGAAAATAACCTGAAAAAAATCATGCTGTCGAGAGGGAAATAAAAAAAAAGCGATCGACTAAAAACCGGAACTCGGCTGCGCCTAAAAGCGGAAGCCCCTGTTTCGGGAACGGCTGTCTGATAGCTGTTATTTAACAGGATGATATCAAACCAGTTACCTGACGATGCGCCGGTAAGAAAAAAACAGGACGCCTCGGTCATCGCCAGATAATCCCCTTTCAAAATTATGGTTTTTCCTCATTTGATAAACCTGACGGATAGCTGGTCAATACGCGCCAGGTTTTTTATCATGGTTCTTTCCCGTTTTCCCAGGTCTACTCGTGCACGAAATATTCACTATGCTGCTGGCGGTTTTTGACCGTGCGGCATTAATGCTGATTTGCCTGTTCTTCCTCATTCGCATTCGCCTGTTTCGCGAGCTGCTGCACAAATCAGCCCACTCGCCAAAAGAGCTGCTGGCCGTTACCGCCATCTTTTCGCTGTTCGCCCTGTTCAGCACCTGGTCCGGCGTGCCGGTAGAGGGTTCGCTGGTTAACGTGCGCATTATCGCCGTCATGTCCGGCGGGATTTTGTTTGGTCCGTGGGTGGGCGTTATCACCGGCCTGATTGCCGGGACGCACCGCTACCTGATTGATATCGGCGGCGTAACGGCGGTGCCGTGCTTTATCACAAGCATTATCGCCGGGGTGCTTTCCGGCTGGATCAGCCGCAAAATCCCGAAAAAACAGCGCTGGCGCGCCGGGATCGTCGCAGGCATGGTGTGCGAAACGCTGACCATGATCCTGGTCGTCGTCTGGGCTCCCACCACCGAGTTGGGGCTGGATATCGTCTCGAAAATCGGTATTCCGATGATCCTGGGCAGCGTGTGCATCGGTTTTATCGTGCTGCTGGTGCAAAGCGTTGAAGGGGAAAAAGAGGCCAGCGCCGCCCGTCAGGCCAAGCTGGCGCTGGATATCGCCAACAAAACGCTGCCGCTTTTCCGCCACGTTAACGCGGAATCGTTGCGTCAGGTCTGCGAGATCATTCGCCATGACATCCACGCTGACGCCGTCGCCATCACCAATATTGACCACGTGCTGGCCTACGTTGGCGTCGGGGAGCACAACTATCGCGACAACGATGACACCATAAGCCCGACCACCAGACAGGCGATTAACTACGGTAAAATCATTATTAAAAACAATGATGAAGCCCACCGAACGCCGGAAATTCACTCGATGCTGGTCATCCCGCTGTGGGAGAAAGGCGTCGTGACGGGCACGCTGAAAATTTATTACTGCCACGCGCATCAGATCACCTCGACGCTGCAGGAGATGGCCATCGGCCTGTCGCAGATAATCTCCACCCAGCTTGAGGTTTCGCGGGCGGAACAGCTGCGCGAGATGGCAAATAAGGCAGAACTGCGCGCGCTGCAGAGTAAAATCAATCCCCATTTCCTGTTTAACGCGCTGAACGCTATCTCCTCGTCCATTCGCCTTAATCCGGACACCGCGCGCCAGCTGATTTTTAACCTGTCGCGCTATCTGCGCTACAACATCGAGCTGAAAGATGACGAGCATATCGACATCAAAAAAGAGCTGTATCAGATCAAGGACTACATCGCGATTGAGCAGGCCCGCTTTGGCGACAAGCTCACGGTCATTTACGATATTGATGAAGAGGTCAACTGCGTGATCCCGAGCCTGCTTATTCAGCCGCTGGTCGAAAACGCGATTGTTCACGGTATTCAGCCCTGTAAAGGCAAAGGCGTCGTCACCATTAGCGTCACCGAAAGCGGCAACCGGGTGCGGATTGCCGTGCGCGATACCGGCCACGGGATTGATCCAAAAGTCATTGAGCGCGTGGAGTCTAACGAGATGCCGGGGAATAAAATCGGTCTGCTGAACGTGCACCACCGGGTCAAGCTGCTTTACGGCGACGGTCTGCATATTCAACGTCTTGAGCCGGGCACCGAAATTGCTTTTTACGTCCCGAATGAGCGCTCGCGCGCGCATACGACGACATCACTGTTGCCCCAGGTGGAGTAACCCATGAAAGTTATCATCGTAGAAGATGAATTCCTGGCTCAGCAGGAGCTCACCTGGCTTATCAAAACCCACAGCCAGATGGAGATTGTGGGCACGTTTGATGATGGTCTGGACGTGCTGAAATTTTTGCAGCATAACCGGGTCGATGCGATTTTCCTGGATATCAATATCCCGTCGCTGGATGGCGTATTGCTGGCGCAAAACATCAATCAGTTTGCCCATAAGCCGTTTATCGTTTTCGTTACCGCCTGGAAAGAGCACGCCGTAGAGGCCTTCGAGCTGGAGGCGTTTGACTATATTCTTAAGCCTTATCAGGAGTCGCGGATTGTCAGCATGCTGCAAAAGCTGGAGGCCGCATGGCAGCAGCAGACCGCTCCCGCTAGCGCCACCCCAACGGTACGCGAAAACGACACCATTAATCTGGTCAAAGACGAGCGCATCATCGTGACGCCGGTCAACGATATCTATTACGCCGAAGCGCACGAAAAGATGACATTTGTCTATACGCGGCGGGAATCGTACGTGATGGCGATGAACATTACCGAATTCTGCAGCAAGCTCCCGGCTGCCCACTTTTTCCGCTGCCACCGGTCGTTTTGCGTGAATTTAAATAAGATCCGCGAGATCGAACCGTGGTTTAACAACACCTACATTTTGCGTCTGAAGGATCTGGATTTTCAGGTGCCGGTAAGCCGCAGCAAGGTAAAAGAGTTTCGTCAGCTGATGCACCTGTAAAGAAAACGCCCTCTCCCGCGGGAGAGGGCTCTGCATCAGAGGATTTGACCGAGAACCTGACGCAGATGGGCCCCGGAACCCAGCAGTCCCGGGTTATCATGCACGATCAGATAAACCGGAATGTCCTGCACGTAGCTTCTGAAACGCCCTTTATCTTCAAACCCCCCGCGGAAGCCCGAGGCTTTAAAGAAGTCGAGGAAGCGCGGTACGATCCCGCCCGCGATATAGACCCCACCGAAGGTGCCCAGCGTCAGCGCCAGGTTGCCGCCGAAACGTCCCATGATCACGCAGAACAGCGACAGGGCACGACGGCAGTCAATGCAGCTGTCCGCCAGCGCGCGTTCGGTGACGTCTTTCGGCTGCAGGTTTTCCGGCAGACGACCGTCTGATTTCACAATCGCCCGATACAGATTCACTAGCCCCGGACCTGAAAGAACGCGCTCGGCGGAGACGTGGCCGATCTCAGCGCGTAACTCTTCGAGGATAATGCCCTCTTCTTCGCTGTTTGGCGCAAAGTCTACGTGGCCGCCTTCACCCGGCAGGCTCACCCAGCGCTGAGCAACATGCACCAGATGCGACACGCCGAGGCCGGTACCGGCCCCGTAAACCGCAATCGGCTTGCCTTCGACCGGTTCAGCGCCGCCAAACTGGATCAGATGCTCTGGCTTCAGCATTGGGATCGCCATGGACACCGCGGTGAAATCATTGATGATTTCAAGATGCGAAAAACCGAGGTTTTTTTTCATCTCGGCGATGGAGAATGCCCAGGTATGGTTGGTCATTGCGACCCAGTCGCCGGTTATCGGGCAGGCAATCGCGATGCAGCCGTCTTCAACGCTCACCTGATGCTCTTCCAGATAGACGCGGACAACGGCCTCAAGGCTTGGATAATCCAGCCCGGAATAGGTTTTCGCCCGGGAAATCTCACCGCTACTAACATCGCACAATGCGAGGCGCGCGTTCGTGCCGCCCACATCACCTACCAAAGCATACTTTGTCATTCTTCTACTGCTCCGCTAAAGTCAGAATAAATCTTTGGGACACTGTAAATTCAAGGCGTGATAACAACAACGGCCATAAGGTGAATGCCCATGGATTATCGATCTTCGTCACAGAATAACTTTACCGTTTCAGCACCTTTTGCACTATTGCCATAAAGCTTAATGTGCAAAGTAACGTAATACCGTTTTGTACAAGGAAATCATCATGCTCCACCCGCGAGCCAGAACCATGCTGTTGCTGGCAATTCCGGCGCTAATTATTGGCGTGGCCTCAAGTCTGGTGCTCATTGTCGTGATGAAAGTCGCGTCGGTGCTGCAAGCCATGTTATGGACAGCGCTTCCGACAAAACTGGGCGTCAATGCTGATTCTCCTGCCTGGATCGTTGTGATGCTGACGTTGACCGGTATTGCGGTAGGCCTGGTGATCCGTTTCAGTCCCGGCCATGCCGGCCCCGATCCGGCGCAGGAACCGCTGATTGGCGCCCCGGTTCCCCCTTCGGCACTGCCCGGGCTGCTCATTGCGTTGATTATCGGTCTGGCCGGCGGCGTCAGCCTGGGGCCGGAGCATCCGATTATGGCGGTGAATATTGGCCTGGCGGTTTTCCTCGGTTCACGCATTTTGCCCCGCGTCGGCGCGCTGGACTGGACCATCCTCGCCTCCGCAGGCACCATCGGGGCGCTTTTCGGCACGCCCGTCGCTGCCGCACTGATCTTTTCTCAGACGCTCAGCGGCAATAACGACGTCCCGCTGTGGGATAAGCTGTTTGCCCCGCTGATGGCCGCAGCCGCTGGCGCGCTGACGACCAGCCTGTTTTTCCATCCCCACTTTTCACTCTCCCTCCCCCACTACGGCCAAATGCAGATAGCGGATATTTTCAGCGGTGCCATCGTCGTCGCGATCGCCATCGCGCTGGGAATGGTGGCGGTATGGTGTCTTCCTCGCCTGCACCGGCTGATGCATAAACTCAAACACCCGGTGTTAGTTCTCGGGGCCGGTGGTTTGATCCTCGGTATTTTAGGGGCAATCGGCGGGACGGTGACGTTGTTCAAAGGTCTGGACGAGATGCAGCAGCTGGCCTTCAGCCAGGTGTTTAGCGTCTCCGACTATCTGCTGTTTGCCGTGATTAAGCTGGCCGCGCTGGTGGTGGCTGCAGCCTGCGGTTTCCGAGGAGGACGCATTTTCCCGGTGGTCTTTGTCGGCGTAGCGCTGGGGCTGATGCTGCACGAACACGTCGATGCGGTGCCTGCGGCCATTACCGTCTCCTGCTCTATTCTGGGGCTGGTTCTGGTGGTCACGCGCGACGCCTGGCTCAGCCTGTTTATGGCGGCGGTAGTGGTACCCGATTCGACGCTTTTCCCCCTGCTCTGTATCGTGATGTTGCCCGCCTGGCTCCTGCTGGCGGGCAAACCGATGATGATGGCCTGGCGAAACGACAAGTAATCAGGCGCTATTGCGCGCTTCCAGCGCTTTAGTAATCGCCCCCAGCAGCGGCGGGATATCGGCCTTCGGCAGCATCACCTCAATCAGCGAGAGCCGCTCGTGGTGCGCCACTTTCTCAAGGACATCCGCCAGCTGCTCCGCTTCACTGACCCGCCAGCACTGGGCCTGAGGATCAAGGCTCAGGGCCTGCGGGATTTGCGTCCAGTTCCATAGCGCAATGTCGTTATAACGCTGTTCCGGCCCGTGGATCGCTCTTTCCACCGTGTACCCTTCGTTGTTAAGGACCAGAATAATCGGGTGTTGTTTATCCCGCAGCATCGAGCCAAGCTCCTGGATGGTGAGCTGCGCCGCGCCATCCCCAGTCAGCACAATCACGCGCCGGTTTGGGCAGGCGGTTTGCGCGCCAAACGCTGCGGCCAGGGTGTAGCCGATCGATCCCCACAGCGGCTGGACGATAAAATTCACATCAGCCGGCAGACGAAGGTCGATCGCGCCGAAGGCCGAGGTGCCTTGATCCGCAAGGATGATGTCTCCAGGGCGGATAAACGTCTGCAACGTTTTCCAGAAATTGTCCTGCGTCAGCGAGCCATCCGGCTGCGGATATTCCATCGCGCTTTGAGACGACGGTACCGGCGCATCGTGCACGTGCAGTTTACACAGCTCTACCAGCGTTTCGATTGCCTGAAGCATGGGGATGCCGGTAAACCAGACGTCACCGACGCGTGACGCATGAGGCTGAACTTCAATTGTTTGTGACGGGGTTAGCTGATGCGTGAAGCCGGCGGTCAGGGTATCGGTAAATCGCGTCCCGATGCACAGCACCGTGTCTGCCCCTTCAATCGCCTCTTTTACCGCACCGGCGCTCGCCGAACCGCTGTAAGTGCCGTAAAAACCGGCGTGACGCTCGTCAAATATGCCTTTACCCATCAGCATGGTGGCGTGTGCCATCGGCACGTCCTTGACCCATTTCTGTAGGGCATGCTTCAGGCCATGGCGCAGGACAAGGAAATCGGCCAGCAGCGCAGTACGCTTGCTCATGGCCAGCCTGTTCTCAGCGGCATCCCGGAACGCCTTCAGGCAGGCGCTATCGGCATGCGCGTGTTTGAGAGTGAGAGCGTTTACAGGAGGCGTGGCGGCTTTTTTTGCCACATCCGCAGGCAGCATCAGATAGCCGGGGCGACGCTCCCGGAGCATGGTAGTTAATACCCGGTCAATCTCATAACAGGCGTTTTGTTCGGTCAGGATCGCCTGTGCAACGGTGATCGGTTCGCTCATATGGTAAAAATGACGAAACTCACCGTCGCCCAGCGTATGGTGCAGCAGCTCCCCTCTTTGCTGTGACGCCGTACCCGGCGCGCCCACAATATGCAGTACCGGAACGTGCTCAGCGTAGCTGCCCGCAATGCCGTTCATCGCACTTAACTCTCCTACGCCAAATGTCGTCAGCAGCGCGGCAAAGCCCTTACATCGGGCGTATCCGTCCGCGGCATAGGAGGCGTTTAACTCGTTGGCACAGCCCACCCAACAGATATCCGGGCTGTCTATCACATGGTCGAGAAACTGCAGGTTATAGTCGCCCGGCACGCCAAACAGATGATCGGCTCCACAATCTGTAAGACGGTCCAGCAGGTAATCGGCGACGCAGTATGGGGTACGCATGAACAGGTATCCTTCTAATGTTGACCTCACCTTGAGTATTAAATAAGCGTGATGACTGTCCAGAATTGGCGATAAGAAGATCATGGAAAGAATGCTTTACAAAAAAGGCTGCGCTATGCTGCTTTTTTTCGCGTTAATGTAAACGCATACACTGATTTTTTCTTCAGCGCCAGAGGTGATGAGAATGGGTTATCAGCCGGACAAAAATCGTTATCGGACAATGGAGTATCGTCCCTGCGGGCAAAGCGGACTCAGGTTGCCCGCCATCTCGCTTGGGCTGTGGCATAACTTTGGCGACACCACGCTTATCGAAAACAGCCGTCAACTTTTACAGCGCGCGTTCGATCTGGGCATTACGCATTTCGACCTTGCCAACAACTATGGCCCGCCGCCGGGATCGGCCGAACGTAATTTCGGCCGTATTTTGCAGGAGGATTTCCTGCCCTGGCGCGACGAGCTGCTCATCTCTACCAAAGCAGGTTATACCATGTGGGATGGCCCTTACGGCGACTGGGGGTCACGCAAATATCTGCTGGCAAGCCTGGATCAGAGCCTGAAGCGCATGGGGCTGGAGTATGTGGATATCTTCTATCATCACCGTCCTGACCCACAAACGCCGCTGCTGGAAACCATGAAAGCGCTTGACCATGCGGTGCGCCAGGGAAAAGCCCTGTATGTCGGGTTATCCAACTACCCTGCGGAGCTGGCCCGCAAGGCGATTGATATCCTTGACGATCTCGGTACGCCCTGCCTGATCCACCAGCCGAAATACTCCCTTTTTGAACGTGCGCCGGAAGAGGGACTGCTAAACGTGCTGCAGGAAAAAGGGGTCGGCTGCATTCCCTTCTCACCGCTGGCCGGTGGACAACTGACCAACCGCTATCTCAACGGCATTCCGGCAGACTCACGCGCGGCAAGCGGCAGTCAGTTCCTGAACCCTGACCAGATCACCGAAGAGAAGCTGGAGAAGGTAAGAAAGCTGAACGCCATTGCGGAAGAGCGCGGTCAGAAGCTGTCCCAGATGGCGCTGGCCTGGGTATTACGCCATGAGAACGTGACGTCAGTGCTGATTGGAGCAAGTAAAACGGCTCAGATTGATGACGCCGTGGGGATGCTGGAAAACCTCCATTTCTCTGCTGAAGAACTGGTCCGTATTGATACAATCCTGAACAGCTCAAAATAAAACCACTTTTAGCAAAAAGTGCTCTCACTCAGGAATTCGGAGTTGAGGCGATGAAACGAGGCTTTACCAACTCGTAATATTGCGTTAACAGGCCCCACAAGGGCCCCGATCGTGAAGGAGAAAGAGTATGTTCAGGTCACTGATTCTTGCAGCGGTATTACTGGCTTCAGCCCCGCTGATCGCCAATGCGGGCGAAATCACCCTGTTGCCATCAGTAAAATTACAAATTGGCGATCGTGACGACTACGGCAGATACTGGGACGGTGGCTACTGGCGCGACCGTGACTACTGGAACCGTCACTATGAGTGGCGCGGAGACCGCTGGTGGAAACATGATAACGGCAGACACCGCGGCTGGTATAAAGACAACGCGTATGAGCGCGGCTACCGTGAAGGCTGGAACGATCGTGACGACCGTCGCGGCGGCTGGGATCGCGGCGGGAAAGGACGCGGCCACGGTCATGGCCACGGTCACCATTAATGCAAAAAGGAGCCTCCCGGCTCCTTTTTCTTTTAGAGCCCCAATGCGGTGCCAATAAGCAGCCACAGGTTCAGTGCCACTACCACCACCACGATGGCCCACCCGGTCCGTTTCACCAGCGTTGAGTTAACCAGTTCGCCCATCAGGGTTTTGTTGCTGGTAAAGATCAGCAGCGGCACCAGCGCCAGCGCGATACCAAAGCTCAGCAGCACCTGGCTCATGACCAGAATTCTCGTAGGATCAAGCCCCATCAGAATCACGATAAATGACGGGAGCATGGTGACGGAGCGACGAACCCACAGCGGAATATGGAAGCGGACAAACCCCTGCATCACCACCTGGCCTGCCAGCGTGCCCACTACCGTAGAAGAGAGACCGGCAGCCACCAGGCTGAGACCAAATATCGTGGCGGCAGCATGGCTCAGTAAGGGCTCCAGCGTGAGATAGGCCTGGTCGAGATCGGCAATACCGGTGTGGCCGTTAAAGTGGAAAGCGGCGGCTGCGGTAGCCATCATCGCCAGATTGACAAACCCCGCGATGGTCATGGCAATCGCCACGTCCCATTTGGTGGCGGAGTAACGCTCTTTGCGCGTCCCACCGTGGAGATGCTGAGTCAGCGAGGAGTGCAGGTAAATCACATGCGGCATGATGGTCGCCCCCAATACCCCGGCGGCCAGAAACACCGCTTCCGAGGTTGGCAGGCTTGGGATTGCCATACCTTTCCCGAGCTGCACCAGATTCGGCTGTGAGAAAATCAGCTCGACGATATAGGCCGCCGCGACAAACAGCAGCAGACCGCCGATAACCTTCTCCAGCGGCTTTTGACCCCGACGCTGCAGCATCAGGATCAGGAAAGTGGCAATCCCGGTCAGTACCGCCCCCTGCAACAGCGACACGCCCAGAATCAGCTTAAAGCCGATCGCTGCACCGATAAATTCAGCGAGGTCAGTGGCCATGGCGATAATTTCCGCCTGGACCCAATAGAGCCAGAC
Organism: Enterobacter cloacae complex sp. S3; assembly: GCF_014930495.1. NCBI lineage: Bacteria > Pseudomonadati > Pseudomonadota > Gammaproteobacteria > Enterobacterales > Enterobacteriaceae > Enterobacter > Enterobacter cloacae complex sp. S3. Next base: position 42,799 of record NZ_JADBRD010000034.1, read on the forward strand.
GGCCGGACGCGGATAATGGTCGCGAATTTGCTCCGCCAGGTTTTTACCCGTGGCAATCCCCAGCTTTGCGGAGAGCATCTGAATCAGCATCGCCATCAGGTTAGCCCAGACGACCACCCACAGCAGCTTATAGCCGAAGCTGGCCCCGGCCTGAATATTGGTCGCAAAGTTACCTGGATCGATATAGCCAATGGCAGCGATGAACGCAGGTCCCATTAATGCGAACCGCAACTTGCGCGCGGCTCTGCCACTGCTACCCTCTACGCGACTGTTTGTCATTTCTGCCTCTGAAATATAGCCTTTGCTATGTTTAATGCTATCAAAATGAGAATGATTATCAAGATCATTTATGCTGTTTACAGTGATTTCTCTGATAGCTTTGAACGATAGACGGGCGGGTAAGTGGGGCGATCTAACAGAAACTAAAATCGCGCGCGCTTTTGTGAAGACTAGCACACAAACTTAACTTTTCACTCATTTACCTAACATAACAAAAATGTATTGTGGATCACTATTTTTGAGACTCGTCACAGGATGTAACTATAGTGTGTCCTCGATCTCGTTTTCTTTTCGCTTGTTACATAGAATGTGCACGAAAATTAAACCTGCCTCATATTTGGAGCAAATATGGACCGCGTCCTTCATTTTGTCCTGGCACTTGTTGTCGTTACTGCACTTGCATTGCTGGTCAGCACAGACCGCAAAAAAATTCGTATCCGTTATGTTGTCCAGCTGCTGGTCATTGAAGTTTTACTTGCGTGGTTCTTCCTGAACTCCAACGTAGGCCTCGGCTTCGTGAAAGGCTTCTCCGAAATGTTCGAAAAACTGCTCGGATTCGCCAATGAAGGGACCAACTTTGTCTTCGGTAAAATGAACGACGAAGGTCTGGCGTTCTTCTTCCTGAAGGTTCTCTGCCCTATCGTCTTCATCTCCGCGCTGATCGGTATCCTGCAGCACATCCGCGTTCTGCCGTTCGTTATTCGTGGAATTGGTTTCCTGTTATCCAAAGTGAACGGCATGGGCAAGCTGGAATCCTTCAACGCCGTCAGTTCCCTGATCCTCGGTCAGTCTGAGAACTTCATCGCGTATAAAGATATTCTCGGCAAAATGTCCCGCAACCGCATGTACACCATGGCGGCAACCGCAATGTCTACCGTGTCCATGTCTATCGTGGGCGCGTATATGACCATGCTGGAGCCAAAGTATGTTGTTGCGGCGCTGGTTCTGAACATGTTCAGCACCTTTATCGTTCTGTCGCTGATCAACCCGTACCGCGTTGACGCAAGCGAAGAGAACATTCAGATGTCAAACCTGCACGAAGGCCAGAGCTTCTTCGAAATGCTGGGTGAGTACATTCTGGCGGGCTTCAAAGTGGCGATTATCGTTGCCGCCATGCTGATCGGCTTCATTGCGCTGATTTCTGCGCTGAACGCCCTGTTCGCCGCGGTGCTGGGTATCTCCTTCCAGGGTATTCTGGGCTACATCTTCTACCCGGTTGCATGGGTGATGGGTGTGCCGGCTCACGAAGCGCTGCAGGTGGGCAGTATCATGGCAACCAAACTGGTTTCTAACGAATTCGTTGCGATGATGGATCTGCAGAAAATTGCCAGCACGCTTTCTCCGCGCGCGGAAGGCATTCTGTCCGTGTTCCTGGTCTCCTTCGCGAACTTCTCGTCCATCGGGATTATCGCGGGCGCGATTAAAGGTCTGAACGAAGAACAGGGCAACGTGGTTTCTCGCTTTGGCCTGAAGCTGGTTTACGGCTCTACGCTGGTGAGCGTCCTGTCTGCTTCTATCGCGGCACTGGTACTCTAACGTTTAGCGTTAAACAAAAACCGGGAGCCTGGCTCCCGGTTTTTTTATGCCCGCAATTCTTCCAGCGGTTTGGGTTTGCCTATCAGGTAGCCCTGCAGGTAATCCACGCCGAAGCGAAGCAGCATCTCGCGCTGCGCCGGTGTTTCGACGTATTCCGCTACGACGCACAGCGATTTCGTCTTCGCCAGATTACACATCGACTGCACGATCATCGCATCCATATCATCGGTACAAATGTCTTTAATAAAGCAGCCGTCAATTTTAATGATGTCTGCCTGCAGGCGTCTGAGGCGCTCGTAGTTGGCGTAGCCGGTACCAAAATCATCTATAGCAATCCGGAAACCGTAATCCCGCAGTTGCTGAATATTGTGGATGCTGCTGCCTGAATTTGAGAAGGCCTGCTCTTCGGTAATCTCAATCACGACGGACTGAGGCGCAACGCCGTAGCGTTCAAAGAGCGCACAAATCTCGGACGCCACCTCTTTTTGCATCAGCGTAAGCGGCATCAGATTAACGGAGAAACGAGCGCCAGCCTGCGTTGAAGGGTGATCGCGCAGCCACAGCAGTAATTTCTCCATGACGCACATATCAAACCGGTGGCTGAGGTTAAACTGGGCAATCAACGGAATGAAGCGGTCAGGAGTGAAGATCTCGCCCTCGCTCTCCATACGCGCCAGAATTTCGTAGTAGCCGCTCCCGTCCGCCTTCTGGATCGGTTGCGCGTATAAATGGAACTGACCCGCCTCCAGGGCATGCTTAATCCGCGCCAGCATCAGGACTCGCTCTGTCGTTTGCCCTGATGCCGCCTCAAGGCTATTCGTGAGCGCAAGCACGTTGTTTGCTGTTCCGCAGGATTGCTCGGCCAGCCAGCTCAGCTGCCCCAGCGTGTGGTGCAATTTTTCGCCGTTTTCGACCATTCCCCAGGACGCACCGAATTCAATATCCAGCCCGGTGTTGTTCCAGAAAATCTTACGGCTGTTCAGCCGATCAACCATATGCTGGAGGCGCTCAGCGGTTCCCGGACCCAGTAATACCAGCACAAGCTCGCTTCCGGGGAGCTGGAAGAGCGTCTCATCTTTTTGCAGGAGAGGCTGCAGCGACGTGGCGATCGTACGTTTGCAATGGACCCGCATCAGGATCCCATAGTGGCGGCTCAAAAATTCCAGGTTATCCATACGCAGAATGCTCACTTTTGCATCCGGGTGAATCTCAAGATAATCCTCCAGCGCACGAATATTGGGCAATCCGGTCAGCGGATCGGTGAGCGCCCTCCCCTGCCAGCCACGCTTAAGCCACTCGCTGCGCTGGTAAATACGCGACATGTAAAGCAGGCAGATCGCGAACGAGATAAGCACGGACAGAATAAAAGAGAGCGAATGGCCCGATTCCACCCCGTTAAGGAAGTTGTAGTTGTAGGTCAACAGCAGGAGTGCAGATACAGCCCACAGCAGAGAAATCAACGCATAGGTCAGTCGGCTTATCGCTAAGGTAAAAAGAATAAAAATCAGCGGCATCAAATAGCCCGCAATGACGGGAGATTCAAAAGGACCACATAAAATGACGAGAATGAAACCTAAAAGCACCAGCCAGGCAAAAATATATAATGAATTCTTGTGAAAAAACACGGGCTTCACGCTTCGTCGCCAGAAACTTATTGCATAACGGGGATTAATTATCATTCTTAATGGGTAATAGAACATCATGGTAAAAATCAATGCCGCACATATCAGGCTTTGTATATCCACAACGTTATAAATTACCGTCCCTTCGCCGAAAAAGGTCGAAATTGTCACCGGAAAATCAAACAAATAGCCCGCCAAATACATCGACAGCTTAATCCCTATTGGCACCATAAAACCGAGCCAGAATATCCGTAATCCGATGTGCTTGTTAGGGATGGAGTAGCGCCAACGCTTACCCAGCATGATGCGAAGAAGACCGCACGCCGCGAACAACGCAAAGGTCTGACAGAACAGTAATACTGAATATTGTAGCGGTGCTAAATTTACATAGAATAAATTAGTGACAGTAAAACCTAACAAAATGGGAAGAATAGCCCTGCGCCCAAATAGCAGAATTACCGCCAGCATTACGCTTAAAGGTAACCATGCTAAATAAACGTCGTGACCATTAACAATTGCGCGGGGAGAGAGATAACGGGAGACAGGTACCGCAATCAGGCATAAAGCCAGAGCAATCATAAATATCTTTACATTATTGTAAGTTTTTCTATTCATTAACCTGGGCGTTATTTTCCGAGAGAATTATTGACCGGATGGATAATAGGTTTATTAATTGCGCGAATCAAGTTCAAGTCTATTTTTAGACTGGTTTATTGATGTCGATTGAGGTGAGGTACGTGAATACCTTCTTTTTGATAACAAAATACGGTGGCGAGTGTTACAAACACATAAAAAAAACCCTCGTCTTTCGACGAGGGTTTACAATTTTGGTGGAGCTAAGCGGGAT
>NZ_JADBRD010000034.1:47189-49920 GCF_014930495.1 Enterobacter cloacae complex sp. S3
CCCAGCTGAGCTATAGCCCCATCGTAAAGCTGTCATGTTGACGGGCGGCATAATATGAATTCCACCGCGGAGTGTCAACGGCAAAATCAATCCCAGCCATTCAATCGCCGAAAAATCATGCAAATGAATCACTTTGCGAGCCTGCTCGCAGTCAGGAGTTAAGCCTGTCACGTTTTCACGTAAAACGGTGCTATAAAATGAGCCGTTAATTAACCCCACTGATATTCAGGAAATTGCATGATCAAGGAACGAATGACGCCAGAAGAGTTAGCCCTCCTCACTGGCTATAGCCGCCAGACCATCAATAAATGGGTACGCAAAGAGGGTTGGATTACATCACCAAAACCAGGTGTCCAGGGCGGGAAAGCTCGCCTGGTACATGTGAACGAAAAAGTCCGTGACTTTATCCGCAGCGCACGTCGGGCAACTGAAACGTCCGAACTGCCAGAAGGCGTCAGTCATGATAGTTCGCTTCACACGCTGCTCCTGACGCTGGCCAATGAAATGACGCCGGAAGAGCAGAAGCAGATGACATCGCTGTTAATGCGGGAAGGGATTACCGGATTGTTGCAACGTTTAGGGATTCGCGATCAGAACTGATATGAAAAAATTACGCAGCAAAATGACCACGGAAGAGCTGGCGGAGAGTTTGGGCGTTGCCAGACAAACGGTTAATCGCTGGATACGCCAGCAGGGATGGAAAACCGAAGGCCTCAACGGCGTGAAGGGTGGTCGCGCGCGGCTCATTCATATTGATGCGCGCGTGAAGGAACATATTATGAGCCTCCCGGCGATCCGTAACCGTCAGGCGGTTTACCATCTCGCTGAGGTCACCGCTTCATACAGTGAACCCTCTTCAAACCTGTCTCCGGGCATTATTGAGACGCTGGAGAGTATGACTCAGCCAGAGCAGAGGCGTCTGGACGCCTTATTGAAACGCGAAGGCATACACGGCTTTCTGACGCGGCTCGGTCTCACGGAATAAGAGGCATAAAAAAACGGCAGGTTAACCTGCCGTTTTTTATCTGAGGCGTAATTACTGCTGATTTTCGCGTTCAGCAATAAAGTCCAGCGCCTTGTTAATGCGCGCCACGCTGCGTGACTTGCCGATGGCGTGAACCGTCACATCCAGTGCCGGAGACTGACCCGCCCCGGTCACCGCAACGCGCAGTGGCATACCGACTTTACCCATACCGACTTCCAGCTCGTCTGCCGTCGCCTGAATGGCGTGATGCACATTCTCAGCGGTCCACTCAGTAAGGGCCGCCAGCTTGTCGCGCACCACTTCCAGCGGCTGACGCGCAACCGGACGGAGGTGTTTCTTCGCGGCGTCCGCGTCGAACTCTTCAAACTCTTCATAGAAGTAGCGGCAGCTTTCGGCAATCTCTTTCAGCGTTTTGCAGCGCTCGCCGAGGAGTTTCACCAGATCCGCCAGCTCAGGGCCAGTGCGGGTATCAATATTTGCCTGCTCAATATGCCACTGCAGATACGTCGCCACATATTCTGGCTGCATGGTGTTGATGTAGTGATGGTTCAGCCACAGGAGCTTGTCGGTATTAAAGGCGCTCGCTGATTTGCTTACAGAGCTCAGAGAGAACAGTTCGATCATCTCTTCGCGACTGAAGATCTCCTGGTCACCGTGGGCCCAGCCCAGACGCACCAGATAGTTCAGCAGCGCTTCCGGCAGATAACCGTCGTCGCGATACTGCATAACGCTTACCGCACCGTGACGTTTAGACAGTTTTTTCCCGTCGTCACCGTTGATCATGGAGACGTGCGCGTAGACAGGCACAGGGGCGTTCAGCGCTTTCAGGATGTTGATCTGACGTGGCGTATTGTTGATATGGTCTTCACCACGGACAACGTGGGTAATTTCCATATCCCAGTCGTCAACCACAACGCAGAAGTTGTAGGTTGGAGAACCGTCGGTACGACGGATGATCAGATCGTCCAGCTCCTGGTTGCTGAATTCAATTGGGCCACGGATCTGGTCGTCAAAGATCACCGAGCCCTCTTGCGGGTTAGCAAAACGCACTACGCAAGGCTCATCAGCAGCATGCTCGCTATGGTCGTGGCGGCAGCGGCCGTCATAACGCGGCTTTTCACCGTTAGCCATCTGCGCTTCACGCAGTTCATCCAGACGCTCTTTAGAGCAGTAGCATTTATACGCCGTGCCCGCGACCAGCATCTCATCAATGACAGCGTTATAGCGGTCAAAGCGTTTGGTCTGGAAGTAAGGACCTTCATCCCATTCCAGATTCAGCCAGTTCATCCCATCCATAATGGCTTCAATTGCTTCTGGCGTGGAGCGCTCAAGATCGGTGTCTTCAATACGCAGCACGAACTCACCTTTGTTGTGGCGTGCGAAAAGCCAGGAATAGAGAGCGGTACGTGCACCACCGACGTGCAGATAGCCTGTCGGGCTCGGCGCGAAGCGAGTTTTGATTTTCATGAAATGGCCTTACGTTATAAAGATGCCGGCAATCGGCAAATCCTGGGGAAAAAACGATGGGCAATATTCTATCACTGTGGGGGGATTCCTCAATGTTGATCCCTTTATCGTGACCTAGATTGCGATTTTTGTTTAGAAATCATGCGTCATTGCCCGTTTCGCGATCGTTTTGTTTAATTTTACGACGAACGAATAAAAACTTTAGAAAATGCGTTGACTCATTTTCAACTCTCCCTATAATGCGACTCCACACAGCGGGGGTGATTAGCTCAGTTGGTA
>NZ_JADBRD010000034.1:50165-88140 GCF_014930495.1 Enterobacter cloacae complex sp. S3
AATCCTGCACGACCCACCAATGTAGAAAGGCGCCCTAAAGGCGCCTTTTTGCTATCTGCAGTTTGTCTACTTCCGCCTTCCAGTACACTTTCACCGCATCATCAATACTGATTGTGTATCGATGTAACTCCCTGCCAGATATGGCAGTTTTGCTCAAGCTAATCCCGTTAGTGCCGATACCTCTGTTTTATAACGCGAGGAAAAAGTATGACGACCATTCAGGCTTCAACCCAACAGATTCAAACCAGCGGCGCGAGTGGAACTTCCAGCAGCAACGATATCGCTACGCAAATCACCCGCATTCTCGACAAGATCAAAAAGCTGACTCAGCAGTTAAAAGAGCTGGCGAACAGCCCCATCAGCACCGATGAGAAGAAGAAGCAGCAGGAACTTATTCAGACCCAGCTCAAAGTGCTGCAGGCACAGCTCGCCGCGCTGCAGCGCCAGCAGGCCGAAGAAGCCCAGAAGAAGCAGGAGCAAAAGCTGGGCAAAGTGGAAGGTGTGAATACCCCTTCAGACAATAATCAGATTGATATTTACATCTAATCTTCTGATGCGTTAAACAGTGGGTCGCGTATGCGGGCTTCGGTTAATCGTTGTGCCTGGATACGCACCACTTCCCAGATAGCCTGCGCCGCCCCTGAGAGTGAGCGATTTTTTCGCCGCACCAGCATCAGCTTTCGCTCAACAACGGGCGTTAATCGCTTGACGGCCAGCCGGCTTCCCTGCGGCAGGGGAAGCGCCAGGGCGGGCAACACGCTGATGCCAATGCCGGCTTCCACCATGGGAAACAGCGTCGCCGGGTGACCAATCTCCTGCACGATCGTTGCCTTTACACCCTGATTCACCAGCGCGGAATCAATCAGCGGACGGCTGCCCGAGGCATAATCCTGTAAAACCAGGTTCGCGCCCGTCAGGGACTGCCAGCTGACCTCCGGCAACGTGGCCAGCGGGTCGTCGTCACGGCAGAGCAGCAAAAAGGGCTCGGAAAGTACGCTTTCGCACGCCAGATCGCTCGCCTGGCCGGGATCGATAACGATACCAAAATCCACATCTCCCTGGCGGATGCTCTCCAGCACCCACTGCTGCGGCCTGTCATGCAGGACAAAATCAATGTCCGGGTAGCGATGACTTCCCTCGGCAATACACTGCGGGATAAGGTGTGCAGAGATCGTCTGACTGGCCGCGACGCGCACGGTCCCCGAAAGCTGCTGCCCCAGCCTCCCCACGTCTCTGAGCGTGCTGTTCAGCTCATCCAGCAATCGTTCAAGACGCAGGGCGAGCTGCTGCCCCGCTTCGGTCAGCACCACTTCACGGGTTGTGCGGTCAAGCAACTTCACCCCGGTCTGATTCTCAAGCTCTTTCACGCTGTGGCTGACCGCCGACTGGCTCAGGCCAATCATCTCCCCTGCCCGGCTAAAGCTGCGGGCGTGAGCGACGGTGACGAAAATACGAAGCTGTCGTAAGGAATAATTCATCTGTTTCATTCATGAATGGATGCAATAAATCAATTTTATTTCTCAAATGGAAAAAAGCACAATAGCGACATCTGTTTTCAGGAGTCATTATGAAACTATTTCGTATTGTTGATCCGTTTACGCTCACCCTGGTGGTTACCGTTTTACTGGCCTCGTTCTTCCCCGCCCGCGGGGGCTTCGTCCCGTTTTTTGAAGGGCTGACGACAGCCGCCATCGCGCTGCTGTTCTTTATGCACGGCGCAAAGCTCTCGCGCGAAGCGATTATTGCCGGCGGTAGCCACTGGCGGCTGCATCTCTGGGTGATGTGCAGCACGTTCATTCTGTTCCCAATCCTCGGAGTGCTGTTTGCCTGGTGGGCGCCGGTAAACGTCGACCCGGCGCTTTACACCGGTTTCCTGTATCTCTGTATTCTGCCGGCTACCGTGCAGTCCGCCATTGCCTTTACCTCTCTCGCCGGAGGAAACGTTGCGGCCGCGGTTTGCTCGGCATCGGCATCCAGCCTGTTAGGGATTTTCGTTTCCCCGCTGCTGGTGGGCCTGCTGATGAACATGCACGGCGCGGAAGGCAATCTCGAGCAGGTTGGAAAAATTTGCCTGCAGCTGCTGCTGCCGTTTGTCCTGGGGCATCTATCCCGTCCATGGACCGGGGCGTTCGTGGCTAAGCACAAGAAATGGATCTCAAAAACCGACCAGTCGTCGATTCTGCTGGTGGTCTATTCCGCCTTCAGTGAAGCGGTTGTGAACGGGATCTGGCATAAGGTGGGCGCAGGTTCGCTGCTGTTTATCGTGGTGGTCAGCATCGTCCTGCTGGCGATTGTGATTGCGGTAAACGTCTTTGTGGCACGCAGGTGCGGCTTCAGCAAAGCGGATGAAATCACCATTGTGTTCTGCGGTTCGAAAAAGAGCCTGGCTAACGGTATCCCGATGGCCAATATTCTATTCCCGACCTCGGTGATTGGGATGATGGTGCTGCCGCTGATGATTTTCCACCAGATCCAGCTGATGGTCTGCGCGGTGCTGGCGCGTCGCTACAAGCGCCAGACCGAAAAGCTGGCGCAGGAAGAGACCCGCGCCGCGAAGGCTTAAGGACGTTTCAGGGGCTGAACCAGCTGGGTCAGCCCCTCGGTTTTGATCAGTAACGTGATAGCCATCAGCTCGCCCAGCCGCCCTGCCGGGAATTCATCCTTACGGGCAAACCACAGCAGATACTCCTCCGGCAAATCAATCAGCCTGCGGCCCTTGTATTTACCGAACGGCATCTCCGTATTGGCTATTTCAACGAGCTGTTCTTTCTCCACGTTACTCTCCTAACAGACGCATCATTTCCGCTTCATCGATAACCGCAATGCCGAGCTCCTGGGCTTTTGCCAGCTTCGAACCCGCCGCTTCCCCGGCGATCACCAGGTCGGTTTTCTTCGACACGCTGCCCGCCACTTTGGCCCCCAGCGCCACCAGGCGCGCTTTCGCATCGTCGCGTGAAAGCTGGCTCAGGCTGCCGGTCAGGACTACCGTTTTACCGGCGAACGGGCTGTCGATCTCTTCGGCGTTAACCACCACCGGCGCGGGCCACCTGATGCCCTCTTCCAGCAGCTTGCCGATAACTTCACGGTTGCTCTCTTCGGCGAAGAAGTTAAAGACGTGCGTGGCGACCACAATGCCTACGTCAGGGACTTTCTGCAGCTCGTCGATGCTTGCCTTTTCCAGCGCCTCCAGCGTACCAAAGTACGCCGCCAGGCCCGCTGCCGTCGCCTCACCCACTTCACGAATGCCCAGCGCGTACAGGAAGCGGGCAAAGGTCGTCTCTTTGGCGGCTTCCAGCGCGTTAACCACATTCTGGGCTGACTTTGGCCCCATGCGATCCAGACCGGTCAGTTTACCTGCCGTCAGCCTGAAGAGATCCGCTGGCGTATGGACATACTCTTTCTCAACCAGCTGATCGATAATCTTGTCGCCCATGCCGTCGACGTCCATCGCCCGACGGGAGACGAAGTGCTTCAGCGATTCTTTACGCTGCGCACCACAGATTAAGCCCCCAGTACAGCGCGCCACCGCTTCACCTTCCACACGCTCAACGTCGGAGCCGCACACCGGGCAGTGGGTCGGGAAGACGATCTCGCGCGTATCGGCAGGACGTTCCGACTCCACGACGTTAACCACCTGCGGGATAACGTCGCCCGCGCGGCGAATCACCACTTTGTCACCAATGCGCAGGCCGAGGCGTTCGATTTCATCGGCGTTATGCAACGTGGCATTACTCACCAGCACGCCCGCAACCTGCACGGGCTCCAGACGGGCTACCGGGGTAATCGCCCCCGTACGGCCAACCTGGAACTCCACATCGCGAACGACGGTCATCTGCTCCTGAGCAGGGAACTTAAACGCCACCGCCCAGCGCGGCGCGCGCGCCACAAAGCCCAGCTGCTCCTGCAGCGCCAGTGAATTCACCTTGATGACAACGCCATCAATATCAAACCCGAGCGTCGGACGGTCCTCTTCCACCTTGTGGTAGAACGCCAGCACCGCTTCCGGCGAGTCGCAGAGCTGAACGCGGTTGCTCACCGGCAGGCCCCACGCTTTAAACTGCAGCAGGCGTCCGAGGTGCGTATCCGGCAGCTCGCCGCCCTCCAGAATACCGACGCCGTAGCAGAAGAAAGTAAGCGGTCGCTTCGCGGTAATACGCGGGTCAAGCTGGCGCAGAGAGCCTGCCGCCGCATTACGCGGGTTAGCAAACACCTTCCCGCCGGTGCGACGCGCCTCGTCGTTAATTTTCTCGAAGCCCGCCTGGGGCAGGAACACCTCGCCGCGCACTTCCAGACGCGCGGGAATGTTGTCACCCTGCAGCTTCAGCGGGATCGCGCGGATGGTACGCACGTTGGTGGTGATGTCTTCGCCCGTCGTACCGTCGCCACGCGTTGCGGCACGCACCAGCACGCCGTTTTCGTAGAGAAGACTGACCGCCAGGCCATCCAGCTTGAGCTCGCAGCACCAGGTGAGGGAGTCGCTGCTTTTCAGACGATCCTGCACGCGCTTGTTAAACGCGAGGAAGCTCTCTTCATCAAATACGTTATCCAGCGACAGCATCGGCACCTCATGGCGCACCTGGCTGAAAGCGCCCAGCGGCTCAGCGCCGACGCGCTGGGTAGGGGAATCAGGCGTGATAAGCTCCGGATGCTGCGCCTCTAATTCGCGCAGTTCGCGCATCAGGCGGTCATATTCCGCATCCGGGACTTCCGGCGCGTCCATAACATGATAGAGGTATTCATGATGGCGAAGCGTGGTTCGCAGTTCAGTGAGTTGTTGTTCGATTGAGTCCATATCACACCATCAATGAGAAAAAACCCCCGACAGGCGGGGGTTGAGGAGGAGTTGAAGTAAACGCGACGATTACGCGTTAGCTTCCTTAACTTCGCGGATGCGGTCCTGATACTCGCGCAGCTTCTGCGGGGTCATCATTCGACGCTGATCGTCGAGCACCACGCCGCCGACTTCGTCAGCGATGTGCTGAGCGGACTGCAGCATCAGCTTAAAGTTTTGCAGTTCGTCGCCGTAAGAAGGCACCTGCATAAAGATAGTGACGCCCGGGGTCACGAAATCACCGGTCATTTCCGGATCAAAGGTGCCAGGGTTAACCATGTTGGCCAGGCTGAACAGCGCCGGACCGCTACCGTCAGGGCTCAGATGGCGATGGAAAATGTTCATATCGCCAAACTTGAATCCTGCCTGTTGAATACTGTTGAGCAGCACGTCACCGTTAAGATGGCTGCCGTGATGCGCGGCCACGTTCATGATGATCACCGCTTCTTTACGCTGCGGTTTTTCAACAACCGGCTCTGGTTCTACAACGGGCTCAGGCTCAACGTGTAGAGCCGGAGCAGGCTGAGGCGCAGGCTGTACGTGAGCAGGCTGCTGCGGTTGTTGTACCGGCTGAGCAGGCTGTTGCTGCACGGGCTGCTGCACCGGTTGCTGTTGAACCGGCTGTGGCGCAGCAGGCTGCTGATAGACAGGCTGTTGCGGCGGCTGGCGCACCGGTTCTTCCACAGGCTGCGGCGCTGGCTGGCGCGGCTGTGCGGAAGCATACGGCGGTTGATACTGGTGCTGCGAAGGACGAGGCGCTTCATGCTCCCCATGGCCTGCGCCGGGCGCAGTATTGACCCGATGAACACGAACTTCACCCACGCCGTCGTCATCGCTGCCGTCGATGTCATCTTCACTGTCATCGTCGTCACGACTGGACTTCATGCGCTTCAGTGGGCGATCGCGAAACATCGAGGAACGCTCTTTACGGCTGGTCCAGAAACCATGTACCAGTAAAGCGATTATGGCGATCGCGCCAACAATGATTAATATCAGACGCAAATCCTGCATCATTATATTCTCTGTTGTTCTAACACCTTGCCACCACGGCAAACATTTACTCACTAAGAGTATTTGCCGTTTACGTCAAGTGCAAGTGTGTGCAGAGCATTCACAGCATAAAGATGAAGGAAATCGTGCTTTTTGCTGGTTTTTCGAACATTTCCGAACTGGTCATTGCTCCGTAAGTGGATAATATAGGCGGGCAATTCCACTGGTTGTGTAAAAAGGAGTACAGCCTGGCTATGGTTTCAACATCTTCTTCTCCCCCGCGAAGCGGCGTCTGGTATTTTTCTCAGGGCTGGAAACTGGTCTCCCTGCCGGGGATTCGACGCTTCGTGATTCTGCCGTTGTTGATCAACATTATTCTGATGGGCGGCGCGTTCTGGTGGCTATTCGCAAAGCTGGAGAGCTGGATCCCGTCGCTGATGAGTTACGTTCCGGACTGGCTGCAGTGGCTTAACTACCTGCTCTGGCCGGTGGCGGTGATCTCTGTGCTGCTGGTGTTTGGGTACTTCTTTTCGACAATTGCCAACTGGATAGCCGCACCGTTTAACGGTCTGCTGGCGGAACAGCTGGAAGCGCGGCTTACCGGTGCGACGCCACCGGACACGGGCGTGCTGGGGATCATGAAAGACCTGCCACGCATCATGAAGCGCGAGTGGCAGAAGTTTGCCTGGTACCTGCCCCGCGCGGTCGTGCTGCTTATCCTCTATTTTGTGCCAGGCATTGGCCAGACGGTGGCGCCGGTGCTGTGGTTCCTGTTCAGCGCCTGGATGCTGGCCATCCAGTACTGCGACTATCCGTTCGATAACCACAAGGTGCCGTTTAAAGAGATGCGCACCGCCCTGCGCAGCCAGAAGGTCGCCAATATGCAGTTTGGTGCGCTGACCAGCCTGTTCACCATGATTCCCTTCCTGAATCTGTTCATCATGCCCGTCGCCGTCTGCGGCGCGACGGCGATGTGGGTCGACTGCTACCGTGCTAAGCACGCGTTATGGAAATAATGCAAAAATGTGTAAAGCAGGGGTGGCTTATGCCGCCCCTTATTCCATACTGATCCCCATTATTTCCTTGCAGTATATAGATATGCGAATTCCTTACTTCCCCCTACCTGCTCAACAGGTATGCTGGGTCGGTATCCCAATTTCATACAGTTAAGGACAGGCCATGAGTAAGATTTATGAAGACAACTCGCTGACTATCGGTCATACGCCCCTGGTTCGACTGAACCGTATCGGTAATGGACGCATTCTGGCGAAGGTCGAATCACGTAACCCGAGCTTCAGCGTAAAATGCCGTATCGGTGCAAACATGATTTGGGATGCTGAAAAACGTGGCGTACTGAAGCCTGGCGTTGAGCTGGTGGAACCGACCAGCGGTAACACCGGTATCGCTCTGGCCTATGTGGCCGCCGCGCGTGGCTACAAGCTGACGCTGACCATGCCAGAAACCATGAGCATTGAGCGTCGTAAGCTGCTCAAAGCGCTGGGCGCGAACCTGGTGCTGACCGAAGGCGCGAAGGGCATGAAGGGCGCCATTCAGAAAGCTGAAGAGATTGTGGCCAGCGATCCGGCGAAATATCTGCTGCTGCAGCAGTTCAGCAACCCGGCTAACCCGGAAATTCACGAGAAGACCACCGGTCCGGAAATCTGGGAAGATACCGACGGCCAGGTTGACGTCTTTATCTCCGGCGTAGGTACCGGCGGTACGCTGACCGGCGTGTCACGCTATATTAAAGGCACAAAGGGTAAAAAAGACCTGATCACCGTTGCCGTTGAGCCAACTGACTCACCGGTTATCACCCAGGCACTGGCGGGTGAAGAGCTTAAGCCAGGCCCACATAAAATTCAGGGTATTGGCGCAGGCTTCATTCCGGGCAACCTGGATCTGAAGCTGATCGATAAAGTGGTGACTATCACTAACGAAGAAGCCATTTCTACCGCGCGTCGCCTGATGGATGAAGAAGGCATTCTGGCGGGTATCTCTTCCGGTGCAGCCGTTGCGGCAGCGCTCAAGCTTCAGGAAGATGAAGCCTTTACCAACAAGAATATTGTGGTTATCCTTCCTTCTTCGGGCGAGCGTTACTTGAGCACCGCACTGTTTGCCGATCTGTTTACCGAAAAAGAACTGCAACAGTAGTGCCAGCATGTTAATAACGCGTAAAAAAGCACCTTTTCAGGTGCTTTTTTGTGGCCTGCTTCAAACTTTTGCCCCTCCTGGCATTGCTTCACCCCGTTGGGTCTGGTATTTAAACCAGCAATTATTTTGATGCGTGAAATTAATCGGTGAATGAAATAGCCTTGCTGAATCGATTTTATGATTTGGTTCAAGTCTTGCTTTCGCTGCATAATGTTTAATGACGATCGAAACGTCAGCGCTAACAATACAGGCTAAAGTTCAGTCGCCAGGCTAGACTTTAGTTCCACAACACTAAACCTATAAGTTGGGGAAATACAATGTTCCAGCAAGAAGTTACCATTACCGCTCCGAACGGTCTGCACACCCGCCCTGCTGCTCAGTTTGTTAAAGAAGCAAAAGGCTTCACTTCTGAAATCACTGTGACTTCCAACGGCAAAAGCGCGAGCGCAAAAAGCCTGTTCAAACTGCAGACTCTGGGCCTGACTCAGGGCACCGTTGTCACCATCTCTGCAGAAGGTGAAGACGAGCAGAAAGCAGTTGAGCATCTGGTAAAACTGATGGCTGAGCTCGAGTAAGTTTCCGGGTTCTTTTAAATATCAGTCACAAGTAAGGTAGGGTTATGATTTCAGGCATTTTAGCATCCCCGGGTATCGCTTTCGGCAAAGCACTGCTGCTGAAAGAAGACGAGATCGTCATCGACCGGAAAAAAATTTCTGCCGACAAGGTTGATCAGGAAGTTGAACGTTTTCTGAGCGGTCGTGCCAAGGCATCTGCGCAACTGGAAGCAATCAAAACTAAAGCTGGCGAAACTTTCGGTGAAGAAAAAGAAGCCATCTTCGAAGGGCACATCATGCTGCTCGAAGATGAGGAGCTGGAGCAGGAAATCATAGCCCTGATTAAAGATAAAGGCATGACGGCCGACGCGGCTGCGCATGAAGTTATCGAAGGTCAGGCAACTGCCCTGGAAGAACTGGATGATGAATACCTGAAAGAGCGTGCGGCTGACGTACGTGACATCGGTAAGCGCCTGCTGCGCAACATCCTGGGTCTGGCCATCATCGATCTGAGCGCGATTCAGGATGAAGTTATCCTGGTTGCCGCTGACCTCACCCCGTCTGAAACCGCACAGCTAAACCTGAAAAAGGTCCTCGGTTTCATCACCGACGCGGGTGGCCGTACCTCGCACACCTCTATCATGGCGCGCTCTCTGGAACTGCCTGCCATCGTGGGTACCGGTAGCGTCACCTCTCAGGTGAAAAACGGCGACTATCTGATTCTGGATGCCGTAAACAATCTGGTTTACGTCAACCCAACCAATGAAGAGATCGATAAACTGCGCGCGGTTCAGGAGCAGGTTGCGACTGAAAAAGCGGAACTCGCTAAGCTGAAAGACCTGCCAGCCATCACCCTGGACGGCCATCAGGTAGAAGTGTGCGCAAACATCGGTACCGTCCGCGACGTTGATGGCGCTGAGCGCAACGGTGCGGAAGGCGTAGGTCTCTATCGTACAGAATTCCTGTTCATGGACCGCGACGCGCTGCCAACGGAAGAAGAGCAGTTTGCTGCCTATAAAGCCGTAGCTGAAGCGTGTGGCTCTCAGGCGGTTATCGTCCGTACCATGGACATCGGCGGCGACAAAGAGCTGCCGTACATGAACTTCCCGAAAGAAGAGAACCCGTTCCTGGGCTGGCGTGCAATCCGTATCGCGATGGATCGTAAAGAGATCCTGCGTGACCAGGTTCGCGCGATCCTGCGTGCCTCTGCTTTCGGTAAACTGCGCATCATGTTCCCGATGATCATCTCTGTTGAAGAAGTGCGTGCACTGAAGAAAGAGATCGAAATCTACAAACAGGAACTGCGCGACGAAGGTAAAGCGTTTGACGAGTCAATCGAGATCGGCGTGATGGTGGAAACACCTGCGGCGGCGACCATTGCGCGTCATTTAGCCAAAGAAGTTGATTTCTTTAGTATCGGCACCAATGATTTAACGCAGTACACCCTGGCAGTTGACCGTGGTAATGATATGATTTCACATCTCTACCAGCCAATGTCACCGTCCGTACTGAACTTGATCAAGCAAGTTATTGATGCTTCTCATGCAGAAGGTAAATGGACTGGCATGTGTGGTGAGCTTGCAGGCGACGAACGTGCTACACTTCTGTTGCTGGGTATGGGTCTGGACGAATTCTCTATGAGCGCCATTTCCATCCCGCGCATTAAGAAGATTATCCGTAACACGAACTTCGAAGATGCGAAGGTGTTAGCAGAGCAGGCTCTTGCTCAACCGACAACGGACGAGTTAATGACGCTGGTTAACAAGTTCATTGAAGAAAAAACAATCTGCTAATCCACGAGATGCGGCCCAAATTACTGCTTAGGAGAAGATCATGGGTTTGTTCGATAAACTGAAATCTCTGGTTTCTGATGATAAGAAAGACTCCGGAACTATTGAGATTGTTGCTCCGCTCTCCGGCGAGATCGTCAACATCGAAGACGTGCCGGATGTAGTGTTTGCTGAGAAAATCGTTGGTGATGGCATTGCTATCAAACCAACTGGCAACAAAATGGTTGCTCCAGTTGACGGCACCATCGGTAAAATTTTTGAAACCAACCATGCGTTCTCTATCGAATCTGATAGCGGTATCGAACTGTTCGTTCACTTCGGTATCGATACCGTTGAACTGAAAGGCGAAGGCTTCAAACGTATCGCGGAAGAAGGCCAGCGTGTTAAAGTTGGCGACCCGGTAATTGAATTCGATCTGCCACTGCTGGAAGAAAAAGCCAAGTCTACCCTGACGCCGGTTGTTATCTCCAACATGGACGAAATCAAAGAACTGATCAAACTGTCTGGCAGCGTCACCGTGGGTGAAACTCCGGTTATCCGCATCAAGAAGTAATTCTTGCCGCACAGAAAAATGGCGCCTTCGGGCGCCATTTTTGTTTATGCCGGTAGGATAAGCTCGTCGTAGCCCTTCGACTGGGTATAGAGCATCACGTCAGTCACCCGATCGCCGGCCATGCGAATGGCATCGGCAACGGTTTTCCCCTCAACAATTCCGCTCACCAGCTCTGAACAGAACAGGTCGCCCGTCCCTTTCAGATCGGTTTCTACGCGCGGATGCGCGCTGACGGTCACGCCTTCATTCGTCACCAGCACCACGTGGATGTTTTCCGGGTCATCGGTCACCGGCGCGCTGGTGATCGCCACCCATTTCAGGCTATCAGAGAGCAGTCCCTGCGCCGCCGCGATGGCGCTTTCCGGCGTACGGCACGGTTTGCCGCTTAACACTTCCAGCTCATAGACGTTTGGCGTAATCCCCTGCGCCAGCGGCAGCAGGTGTTCCCGATACGCCTGCGGGATCTCGGGCTTGACGTACATTCCGCTGTCGATATCGCCGATAACCGGGTCGACCAGCACCAGCAGGTCAGGATGCTGCGCTTTGACTGCCTTCAGCCATTGAGCCAGCAGGACGATCTGGCTGGCGCTGCCCATATAGCCGGTGGTGACCGCTTTAAGCTCGCGCAGGATCTCGCGTTCTTCCAGTGCCTTAAGATAGCCGCTGAACCACTCGTCGGGGATCACCCCACCATAAAACGTGTCGTAATGCGGCGTGTTGCTAAACAGAACCGTCGGCACGGCGGTAACGTTCAGCCTGTGGGTACGAATATTCGGTACCGCAATGCTGTTCCCCACGCTGCCGTAAACCACCTGCGACTGCACGGCGACAATGTCGGTTTGCTGCGCCCGGGTGTTATCCCGGAATAGAATCATCTCCATGACGCTTAAATCCCCGCCCCCTGCGAATAACTCTCTTCACCAAAGACGCCGGTAGACAGATAGCGATCGCCGCGATCGCAAATAATCGCCACCACTACCGCCCCCGGGTTTGCCTGCGCTACCCGAATCGCACCCGCTACCGCGCCGCCCGAGCTGACGCCGCAGAAGATACCTTCGCGCACGGCCAGCTCACGCATGGTATTTTCCGCCTCGCGCTGGTGAAGATCCAGCACCAGGTCCACCAGCTGCGCATTAAAGATGCCGGGCATATACTCCGCCGGCCAGCGGCGAATCCCCGGAATGCTGCTCCCCTCTTCCGGCTGGAGGCCAACGATGGTGACGGCTTTTTCCTGCTCGCGCAGAAAACGCGATACCCCGGTAATGGTACCGGTGGTGCCCATGCTGGAGACAAAATGGGTGATACGCCCGTCGGTTTGCTGCCAGATTTCCGGGCCGGTGGTGGTGTAGTGCGCGTACGGGTTGTCCGGATTGTTGAACTGATCCAGCAGTTTACCTTCACCGCGTCCGGCCATCTCCAGCGCTAAGTCGCGCGCGCCTTCCATTCCCTGCTCTTTGGTCACCAGAATCAGCTCGGCCCCGTAGGCACGCATCGCGGCGCGGCGCTCCTGGCTCATGTTGTCCGGCATCAACAGCTTCATGCGGTAGCCTTTCAGCGCGGCGATCATCGCCAGGGCGATACCGGTGTTGCCGCTGGTGGCCTCAATCAGCACGTCGCCTGGCTTAATTTCTCCGCGTTTTTCGGCCTGGACAATCATCGACAGCGCCGCGCGGTCTTTCACCGACCCCGCCGGGTTATTGCCTTCCAGTTTGACCCAGATTTCACTGCCGTTGTCCGGACCCATGCGCTGAAGCTTGACCAGAGGAGTGTTACCGATGGTGTGTTCTAATGTATTCATGATCGCTGTCCAATAAAAAGCCCGGTGGCGCTTAGCTTACCGGGCCTACAGACGTCATATTGTAGGCCGGGTAAGCGCAGCGCCACCCGGCAAAACTACGTAATCCTAACCTATCAGGCTGACTCCGCCAGAGCAATATCCTCGCGCGTCTCGATGCGCTCCTTCCCGTGATAAATACGGGCGTGCTGCAAACCAACAAACAGGCGCTCACCCCGGTGCGGCGGCACGTCGTCGCGCATGACCACGGTCAGCGGCTCGGTATACCAGCCCAGCGGCTGTACCACCAATTGGGTGTAGTGACCTTTAGGGCTAGCTTCCAGCACCTGCACCGGCAGCGGTGAATCCAGGCTGGTTCGGCGGCTCACGTCCACTTCCCACGGACGCAGGAACAGATCGACCGGCCCCTGATGCGCGGAGGTATAGCCCAGCGGCCAGCGATGCGCGCCAACGTGGAACTGTCCGCCGCGAATAGTGCCCTGCAGACGGTTTACCTCGCCCATAAACTCCAGCACGAAGCGGGTCGCCGGTTCACGCCAGAGCTGCTCCGGCTCGTCAACCTGCTCAATGTTGCCCTGGCTCATGACGACGACACGGTCCGCGACTTCCATCGCCTCTTCCTGATCGTGGGTCACGAAGACGCTGGTGAACTTCAGCTCTTCATGCAGCTGGCGCAGCCAGCGGCGCAGCTCTTTACGCACCTGCGCATCCAGCGCGCCGAAGGGTTCATCCAGCAGCAGAATTTGCGGCTCAACGGCCAGCGCGCGCGCCAGCGCCACGCGCTGTTTCTGTCCGCCGGACAGCTGGGCCGGGAAACGATCCGCCAGGTGAGCCAGCTGCACCATCTCCAGCAGTTTGGTCACTTTCGACTTAATGGTTGCCGCATCCGGGCGTTCGCGACGCGGCAGCACGGTCAGGCCAAACGCGATGTTGTCGAACACGGTCATGTGGCGGAACAGCGCGTAGTGCTGGAACACAAAGCCTACTTTACGATCGCGGGCGTGCAGGCGGCTCACGTCGGTGCCGTGGAAGCGGATGTGCCCGCTGGTCTGATGCTCAAGCCCGGCGATAATACGCAGCAGCGTGGTTTTGCCCGAGCCGGACGGCCCCAGCAGCGCCACCATTTGTCCGGAAGGGATATCCAGCGAGATATCATTCAGCACCTGGGTGCGACCAAAAGACTTCTTAATATTGGCAATCTCAATGCTCATGATTTCCCTCCTGATGCTGACGTTTTTCCTGATTTTCTAAACGCCACTGCACCACACTCTTCAAAAACAGGGTCAAGATGGCCATCAGCGTCAGCAACGCTGCGGCAGTAAACGAGCCGATGGTGTTGTAGTCCTGCTGCAGCAGCTCAATCTGGAGCGGCAGCGACAGGGTTTCACCCCGGATGGAGCCGGAGACGACGGAAACGGCACCGAACTCACCAATCGCGCGGGCGTTGGTCAGCACCACGCCGTAAAGCAGCGCCCAGCGGATATTTGGCAGCGTCACGCGACGGAACATCTGCCAGCCAGACGCGCCCAGCAGCACCGCCGCTTCGTCTTCGTTGCTCCCCTGGCTTAACATCACCGGCACCAGCTCACGCACCACAAACGGACAGGTCACGAAGATGGTGACCAGCACCATGCCCGGCCAGGCGAACATGATCTGCAGGTTATGCTCGTCCAGCCAGCCGCCCAACGGGCCGTTGGAGCCGTAAAAGAGCAGGTACACCAGACCCGCCACCACCGGCGATACGGCGAAAGGAATGTCCAGCAGGGTCAGCAGCAGCTGACGTCCCGGGAAGTTAAAGCGGGTTACCAGCCAGGCCAGCAGGGTCCCGAACACGAGGTTCACCGGCACGGTGATCAGCGCAATCAGCACGGTCAGCCAGATGGCATGCAGCATATCCGGGTTCGCCAGGTTTTCCAGCGCGGGCATCAGGCCCTTGCTGAATGCCTGAACGAAGATATAAACCGTCGGCACGACGAGAATGAGGGCGGAAACCAGCACGCCCGCCCCAATCAGAAACCATTTACCCCAGTTAATGCGGGGTGCATCGTATCGCTTCAATTGCGTAACTTCCGCCATCAGTGACCTACCACACGTCGACCAAAGCGACTTTGCAGAGTGTTAATCGAGTACAGCAGCAGCAGCGAGGCTGCCAGGATCACCGAGGCAATCGCGCTCGCCGCCGGATAATCAAACTCCTGCAAACGGATGAAAATCATCAGCGAGGTGACTTCTGTTTTCCAGGCGATGTTCCCGGCGATAAAAATCACCGCGCCAAACTCACCGAGGCTGCGGGTAAACGACAGCGCGACGCCCGCCATCAGCGCCGGAGAGAGCTCCGGCAGAACCACCTTGCGGAAGCTCTGCCAGCGCGTGGCACCCAGCGTTTCCGCCGCTTCTTCGTATTCCGGACCCAACTCTTCCAGCACCGGCTGCACGGTACGGACCACAAACGGGATGCTGGTAAAGGCCATCGCCACCGCGATACCGAGCCAGGTGTAGGTCACTTTGATGTCAAATTTCGCCAGCCACTCGCCGTACAGCCCGTTCACGGAGAAGAGCGACGCGAGGGTTAAGCCCGCCACTGCCGTCGGCAGCGCAAACGGCAGATCCATCAGGGCGTCAAGCAGCGTGCGGCCCGGGAAGCGATAGCGGGTTAAGATCCACGCCATCAGCAGGCCAAACACGCCGTTAAAAATGGAGGCGACAAACGCCGACAGCAGCGTCACCTTATAGGCCGCCACCACCTGCGGGTTGGTGACCACGTCCCAGTACTGCGCCCAGCTCATCTGAGCAAGCTGCATCACCAGCGCGCTGAGCGGCAACAGCAGGATCAGGCAGACGAACAGCAGGCTGGTCCCGAGGCTTAAGGTAAAGCCCGGCAGCACGCGTTTTGTCGAAACTGCAAACATTACTTATGCCCCGCCGCCAGCAGTTTGTCTAACTCACCGCCGCTGGCAAAATGCGTTTTCATCACATCAGGCCAGGAGCCGAAATGATCTTCCACGCGGAACAAATCGGTCTGCGGGAACTTATCTTTCAGCTTGTTCATTACGTCCGGGTTATTCACGCGGTAGTAGTAATCGGTAATGATGGTCTGCGCCTGCGGGCTGTACAGGTAGTTGAGATAGGCTTTTGCCGCTTTCTCGGTACCGTTTGCCTGCACGTTTTTATCCACCCACGCCACCGGGAACTCGGCCAGGATGTTGGTTTTCGGGATAACGACCTCGAAGCCCTGCGCTTCGTACTGTTTGCGGATGTTATTCACTTCCGATTCAAAGCTGATCAGAACATCGCCGAGACCGCGTTCCGCGAAGGTCGTTGTCGCCCCGCGGCCGCCGGTATCAAACACTTCGACGTTTTTCAGGAACTGGGTCATGAACTGCTCGGTTTTGGCTTTATCGTTACCGTCAGCCTTGTCCGCCGCGCCCCACGCGGCTAAATAGGTATAACGCGCGTTACCGGAAGTTTTTGGATTCGGGAAAATCAGCTTCACGTCGGAACGCACCAGGTCGCTCCAGTCGTGGATATTCTTCGGGTTACCCTTACGCACCAGGAAGCCCATGGTGGAATAGAACGGGGAGCTATTGTTCGGCAGTCGGCTCTGCCAGTCTGCCGGGATCAGCTTGCCTTTGTCGTGCAGGATCTGCACGTCAGTCACCTGGTTGTAGGTCACCACATCCGCTTTCAGGCCCTGCAAAATCGCCAGCGCCTGCTTGGACGACCCGGCGTGGGACTGCTTGATGGTCAGCTTGTCGCCGTTATTATCTTTCGCCCACTGCTGTTCAAACGGTGGATTAAGGGCGGCAAACAGCTCGCGGGAGACGTCATACGAACTGTTTAACAGTTCAGTCGCCTGCGCCTGTGCCACCAGCAGTAAACCTGCCAGCGCCAGAGTTCCTTTTTTCAGTACAGTAACGGCCATTGCGCACCCTTATAAATGTGATGACTATCTTATAGTCATAATATTTATAACGGGGATGAAAGGAGTAACGGTTTTATATACCGTTTGGTGATTTAGAAGCAGAAAAGGGAATAAGGGGGAGGCCTGATGCCCTCACCCCAGCCCTCTCCCGCAGGGAGAGGGAGAAAGGTCATTACAGCGCCAGCAGGCGCTCAACGGACGGCGCAAAGTAGTAGCCGCCGGTCACCGGTTTGGTGAAGCGCAGCATGGCGTCGCGCTTGCCGTCGGTATCACCGAACATGCTCAGCAGCTGCTGCTCAATGTTATACAGGCGCGCGCAGTACGCGCAGAAGTAGAGGCCGTGCGTGCCGCTTGCCGTGCCGTAAGGCAGGCTCTGGCGGACAATCTTCAGCCCTTTGCCGTCTTCTTTGAGGTCAACGCGGGTCAGGTGAGAGGTTACAGGACGGTCGTCGCCGTCGATCTCTTCGTTGGCTTCTTTAGTGCGGCCAATCATCATCTCCTGGTCGTGCACGCTCATGCGGTTAAGCTGCTTGAGGTTGTGCTCCCAGCGCTGCACGAACACGTAGCTGCCGCCCGCGTCCACGCCGTCTTTGATTACCGCGACTTCACGACGCGTCTCTTCACCCGCCGGGTTTTCGGTGCCGTCGACGAAGCCGCTCAGATCGCGCTCTTCCACCCAGCGGAAGCCGTGAACCTCTTCCTGCACCTCAATGCTGTCGCCAAAGGCCGCTACTGCCGCCTGGGCAACGGAGAAGTTCACGTCGTGACGCAGGGAGAGAATGTGGATCAGCACGTCGTACTGGGTTGCCGGAGCCAGACCTTTGCCGTAAGGGATGAAGTCTTTTAGCTCTTCCGCCCCTTCGCCACCGCTCAGCTGACGCCAGACGTTATTGCCAAAGGCAACAACGGCGCCGAGGTGCGCTTCCGGGAATTTGGCCTGGAAGGTGGCCAGCTTATCAACAAACGCTTTACCGGCCGCACGCAGGGCATCCACGTCCCCTTTAACATTGGCTTCAATCCAAATCGCCGCGCGGCAATGTTCTGGCAAAATGCCACTCTGAACCTGAGACATCGCTCCTCCTGAAATAAAGATGCCACGTCAGCGTGGCATTGATGGCGGCTATTATACCCGGATTTCAGCGAGGCGGTTTGTTCAGGCGCAAATTACTGCTTCCAGAGTATTTTGCTCACTTTCCAGCTCCTGAGCGTGTCGTCAGACGGCATCAGACCTTCCGGGCCGCTCCAGGTTCCGGTGAAGACATAGCTGATGTGCTGGCTGCCCTCAGCCTTACATTCCACCGCGACCTTGTCGTCAGACGGCAGGCTGGTGCAGTTGCCAAAGGCCTGCTTATAAAGGTCGCTGAACGCCGTCCCCACCTTCACACCGCTCGCCGTCGGAATATCCTCATCCATCACAGCGATACGGTTTACGGTGCCTTTGTCACCGTTAATCACCAGCGCCAGCTTGTCGCCCTTCAGCGCTTCGTAATAGCGAACAATATTGCCATTCTCCGTTTTCATGCCGCTGCGCAGGCGGTAATCGCCGCTGAGCGCATCCTGAATAGCGTCATGATCCAGCGACGTCGCGGCGGTAATTTTCCCCACGCCCTGCTCGGTCACTTCCGTTGATGAGCCAAACCAGTTCCACGGATACGCGGCTGACCAGTTAATGGAGGAGAGCGTCGAACAGCCGGTCAACGCCAGCGGGAGAGCGCATAAAAGTAAACGCAGCGATTTCATTGAAACGTCCTTTCTTGTTAAATCAACGCTTGTTGGAGTGCGACATCGGCAAAAAGTGCCGGATTAATCATCCTGATCGGCAAAACAGGCGCGAAGACGCGGGTTGGTCAGCAGCCACAGCAGCGCCACAATATCGGCAACCACCAGCGCAACGCCGGTGCCCGTCGGCGGTTCACCGTACCACCAGAGTACCGGCTGCCAGAAGAGCAGCGCAACCTGGGCGAGGATCAGCAGCCAGCGAAGCGCGCGCCAGAAACGTGGGATCGCATGCCGTCGTCCGCTGCACAAAAAAGCGACCACCGCCGGTACGCCCGGCAGTAAGCCGAGCCAGAAGGCGTCGTGATCGGGATAAAAGAGATTCAGCAGCGTGTCGCCCTGCCCGCGAGACGCGGCGGCCATCACAAACAGCACCCAGGTCCGGGCCTGGAGCAGCAGAACGCACCAGAATAAAAAGGGCAGCCTGACGCGGCCCTGCGCGTCATAGTCTGCCGGATGGATCTCAGTACTCTTCATCTTCGATCAGACGCTTTCCTAAACTCAGCACGTCGGAATGCTCGTAGCCCAGACGCTCATACATGCCCAGCACCACGTCGTTATCTTCCCGCACCATGATCTGGATTTTCGGGCAGCCGCGGGCGATCAGCTTCTTCTCGAGCCGGTTCAGCAGCGCATTGGCAATGCCGCGGCCACGGTATTCGGGGTGGACGCCCAGATAATAGGCCGAGCCGCGGTGGCCGTCATAACCGCCCATGACCGTCCCCACAACCTCGCCATTGACTTCCGCGACCAGAAACAGACTGACGTCGTGATTCACCTTACGTTCGATATCCATTTCCGGATCGTTCCACGGACGCAGCAGATCGCAGCGCTCCCAAAGGGTGATCACCTCTTCGAAATCTTCCTGGCGAAAAACGCGTATCTCCATGGTATTAACCGCCTTTTCGGGTTTAAAAACAGTGATTATGGCGCGAAGCTCGCCTTTCGCCAATAACCGGGGAAAATCTCGCCAAAATTTGGCATAATGTCACTTTGTCACGTATTGAAATGAAAAGTAAAACAATTCTCAACATGGACTGTCGTAACGGGAAACACGATACGATATAACACCAGG
Source organism: Enterobacter cloacae complex sp. S3 (assembly GCF_014930495.1). Lineage (NCBI taxonomy): Bacteria > Pseudomonadati > Pseudomonadota > Gammaproteobacteria > Enterobacterales > Enterobacteriaceae > Enterobacter > Enterobacter cloacae complex sp. S3. Next base: position 69,603 of record NZ_JADBRD010000034.1, read on the forward strand.
ACCCCATTTTTTAGTATTCAGGCCGCATGAGCACATTCAAACCATTAAAAGCACTCACATCGCGTCGTCAGGTTCTCAAAGCGGGGCTGGCGGCCTTAACGTTAACGGGCATCGCAAAGCAGGCTCAGGCAAAAGACGAGAGCACGCTCAAAACCAGTAACGGACACAGCAAACCGAAAACCAAAAAGCCGGGCGCGAAGCGTCTGGTAATGCTCGACCCGGGCCACGGCGGTATTGATACCGGCGCCATCGGCAAAAACGGGTCAAAAGAAAAACACGTCGTGCTGGCAATTGCAAAAAATGTGCGCGCAATTTTACGCAGCAACGGCATTGACGCCCGTCTGACGCGCTCTGGCGACACCTTTATTCCACTGTATGACCGCGTTGAGATCGCCCACCAGCACGGTGCGGATCTGTTTATGTCGATTCACGCCGACGGCTTTACCAACCCTTCTGCGGCCGGCGCCTCGGTGTTTGCACTCTCTAACCGTGGCGCCAGTAGCGCCATGGCAAAATACCTCTCCGACCGCGAAAACCGGGCGGATGAAGTCGCCGGGAAAAAAGCCACCGACAAAGATCACCTGCTTCAGCAGGTGCTGTTCGACCTCGTGCAGACGGATACGATTAAAAACAGCCTGACGCTCGGCTCGCATATTCTGAAGAAGATTAAGCCAGTGCATCGTCTGCACAGTAAAGGCACCGAGCAGGCGGCATTCGTGGTGCTGAAGTCGCCGTCCATCCCGTCCGTGCTGGTGGAAACGTCCTTTATTACCAACCCGGAAGAAGAGCGGCTCCTCGGCACCACGGCGTTTCGTCAGAAGATCGCCAACGCCATCGCCTCCGGCATTATCAGTTACTTCAACTGGTTCGATAACCAAAAAGCGCACTCCAGGAAACGTTGATGAAACCCGATGCTCAACTGGTCAAAACCTTCCTGCTGCAGCTGCAGGATGAAATCTGCCAGAAACTGGCTGCCGCAGACGGCGGTGAATTTCAGGAAGATAACTGGCAGCGTGAGGCCGGAGGCGGCGGGCGCAGCCGCGTGCTGCGAAACGGCGGCATCTTTGAACAGGCTGGCGTGAATTTTTCCCACGTTCACGGCGACGCCATGCCCGCGTCTGCGACGGCGCATCGTCCTGAACTCGCGGGCCGCAGCTTCGAGGCGATGGGCGTTTCGCTGGTAGTGCACCCGCACAACCCGTTCGTGCCGACCAGCCACGCCAACGTACGCTTTTTCATTGCGGAAAAACCAGGCGCCGACCCGGTCTGGTGGTTCGGCGGCGGTTTCGATTTAACGCCCTACTACGGCTTCGAAGAAGATGCCGTGCACTGGCACACCACCGCGCGGGATCTTTGCCTGCCGTTTGGCGAAGACGTCTACCCGAAATTTAAAAAGTGGTGCGACGACTACTTTTACCTGAAGCACCGCGATGAGCAGCGCGGCATCGGCGGGCTGTTCTTTGACGATCTCAACACGCCAGATTTTGATACCGCGTTCAGCTTTATGCGCGCGGTAGGCGAAGGGTATACCGACGCTTATCTGCCCATCGTCGAGCGCCGTAAAAATACCGACTACGGCGTGCGCGAGCGCGAGTTCCAGCTTTACCGCCGCGGGCGCTACGTGGAGTTCAACCTGGTGTGGGACCGCGGGACGCTGTTCGGCCTGCAGACCGGGGGGCGCACGGAGTCGATTCTGATGTCGATGCCGCCGCTGGTGCGCTGGGAGTACTGCTACGAACCAAAAGAAGGCAGCCCGGAGGCTGCCTTGCGTGAGTTTATTCAGGTTCGGGACTGGGTGTAGCCCTTATGCCCTCTCCCTTTGGGAGAGGGTAAAAATTACAGCGGCTGCGTCTGCGCCTCAACCACCGCCAGCGCCACCATGTTCACGATACGACGCACAGAGGCAATCGGCGTTAACACGTGCACCGGTTTCGCCACGCCCATCAGTACAGGCCCTACGGTCACCCCTTCAGAGCTGGAGACGCGCAGCAGGTTGTAGCTGATACGCGCCGCTTCCACGTTCGGCATAATCAGTATGTTGGCCGACCCCTTCAGCGGGCTGTCCGGCATACGTTCGTTACGGATGCTCTCCACCAGCGCGGCATCGCCGTGCATCTCCCCGTCAATCATCAGCTCCGGCGCACGCTCGCGCACCAGCTCCAGCGTCTGACGCATTTTGCAGGCCGCCGCGGATTTAGACGAACCAAAGTTAGAGTGCGACAGCAGCGCCACCTTCGGCTCAATACCAAAGCGACGCACGGTCTCGGCGGCCATCACCGTGATTTCCGCCAGCTCGTCCGGGGTCGGATCGTCGTTAACGTAAGTATCCGCAATAAAGGTGTTGCCGCTCGGCAGCAGCAGCGCGTTCATCGCCCCGGCGGTATGGACGCCGTCGCGATAGCCGAAGATCTCCTGCACCACGCTAAAGTGCTCGTGGTAGTCGCCGATGGTGCCGCAGATCAGCGCATCCGCCTCGCCGCGATGCACCATGATCGCGCCGATCACCGTCGTGTTGCTGATCACCGCTTTCTGCGCCTGCTCCTGGGTGATCCCCCGGCGCTTCATGATCGCGTAGTATTCGCTCCAGTACTCTTTGAAGCGCGGATCGGATTCGTTGTTAACGATCTCGAAGTCGACGCCCGGCTTAATCTGCAGGCCCAGCTTCTGGATACGCATTTCAATCACGCTCGGACGACCAATCAGGATCGGTTTCGCCAGGCCTAAGGTGATCAGCTCCTGGGTGGCGTGCAGCACGCGCGCCTCTTCCCCTTCCGCCAGCACCACGCGCTTCGCGTCGGCGCGGGCCTGAGAGAAGATCGGCTTCATGAACAGGTTCGTTTTATAGACAAACTCGGTGAGCTTATCGACGTAAGCGTCGAAATCGTGAATCGGACGCGTCGCTACGCCGGAGTCCATCGCCGCTTTGGCCACCGCAGGGGCAATTTTAACAATCAGACGCGGGTCGAACGGTTTTGGAATGATGTAGTCCGGACCAAAGCTCAGATCCTGATCGCCGTAGGCGGACGCAACCACTTCGCTCTGCTCGGCGTGCGCCAGCTCCGCGATGGCGTGAACGGCGGCAAGCTTCATCTCTTCGTTGATCGCCGTTGCGCCGACGTCCAGCGCGCCGCGGAAGATGAACGGGAAGCAGAGCACGTTGTTGACCTGGTTCGGGTAGTCCGAACGGCCGGTACAGATGATGGCGTCTTCGCGCACCGCTTTCGCCAGCGGCGGCAGGATTTCCGGCTCAGGGTTCGCCAGGGCCAGGATCATTGGCGCACGCGCCATCTTCTTCACCATCTCCTGGGTCAGTACTTTCGGACCCGAGCAGCCGAGGAAGATATCCGCGCCGTCGATCACGTCGTCCAGGGTGCGCTTACCGTCGTCGTCGACCGCGTACGCCGCTTTGGTTTCCGCCATGTTCGGCTCGCGGTCTTTATAGATAACGCCCTTGGAGTCGCAGACCACAATGTTGTGTTTCTGCATACCCAGCGCCACCAGCAGGTTCATACAGGCGATGGCCGCGGCGCCTGCGCCAGAGACGACCATGCGCACGTCGGAGAGATTTTTCTCTACCACGCGCAGGCCGTTGAGAATTGCGGCGGTGCTGATAATCGCGGTTCCGTGCTGGTCATCATGGAACACGGGAATGTTCATACGCTCGCGCAGCTTCTGCTCGATATAGAAACATTCCGGCGCTTTGATGTCTTCCAGGTTGATCCCGCCGAAGGTCGGCTCCAGCGCGGCCACCACGTTGATGAATTTGTCAGGATCGAGTTCATCCACCTCGATATCGAACACGTCGATACCGGCGAATTTCTTGAACAGTACCCCCTTCCCTTCCATCACCGGCTTACCGGCCAGCGCGCCGATGTTGCCCAGCCCCAGCACCGCCGTGCCGTTAGAGATCACGGCGACAAGGTTGCCGCGCGCGGTGTATTTGTAGGCCGCCAGCGGGTCTTTTTCGATTTCCAGACACGGGGCTGCGACGCCCGGCGAATAGGCCAGCGCCAGATCGCGCTGGGTTGCCAGCGGCTTGGTTGGGGAGACCTGGATTTTGCCCGGGACAGGGAACTCGTGAAAATCGAGGGCACTCTGTTTCAACTGCTCATCCATCTTATTTTTCCTTTCACGTATCGGTCAAAAGGGTGACGTAAGCGATCCTGATGCACACCCTGGTGTGCCGCCTAGTATCGCCTCAGGCCGCCTCCTAAACTTTGAAGGCAGCCAAACTCTCACCATCACACATTAAAAATTGTTATCAATTTATAACAGCCATGTTACCCGTCTCAAAAGCAATGCCTCCCCCGTCTGCTATGCTTTTTTGTTAAGTCCATCATGATTTTTCCAGAAGTGTGAACTAACGCACTCATCTAACTCTTTTATTTCCAAGGAGTAATTATTTATGAACCAGCTAGACGGCATCAAAAAATTCACCACCGTGGTTGCAGACAGCGGCGATATCGAGTCGATTCGCCACTATCAGCCGGAGGACGCGACCACTAACCCTTCGCTACTGCTCAAAGCTGCAGGGCTTGCCCATTTTAGCCATCTGATTGATGACGCCATTGCCTACGGTAAACAGCGCGGGAAAACGCAGGAGCAGCAGGTTGCCGAAGCCAGCGATAAGTTGGCGGTTAATTTTGGTGCGGAAATTCTTAAAAGCATCCCGGGCCGCGTCTCGACCGAAGTCGACGCCCGCCTCTCGTTCGATAAAGAAAAGAGCATTAATAAGGCGCGTCGCCTGGTGGAACTGTACGAGGAGCAGGGGATCGATAAATCACGCATTCTGATCAAGCTGGCCTCCACCTGGGAAGGCATCCGCGCGGCAGAGGTGCTGGAAAAAGAGGGCATCCACTGCAACCTGACGCTGCTGTTCTCGTTTGCCCAGGCGCGCGCCTGCGCTGAAGCGGGCGTGTTCCTCGTCTCGCCGTTTGTCGGGCGCATCTACGACTGGTATCAGGCGAAACAGCCGATGGATCCGTACGTGGTGGATGAGGATCCGGGCGTGAAATCGGTCCGTAATATCTACGACTACTACAAACAGCACCGCTATGAAACCATCGTGATGGGGGCCAGCTTCCGCCGTACCGAGCAGATCCTCGCCCTGGCAGGCTGCGACCGTCTGACCATCTCCCCTAACCTGCTCCAGGAGCTCCAGGACAAAGAAGAAACGGTGATCCGCAAGCTGGTGCCGACCTCCACCGTTCTGCCAAAACCGAAAGCCATGACCGAAGCGGAATTCCGCTGGGAGCACAATCAGGACGCCATGGCCGTGGAAAAACTGGCGGACGGCATCCGCCAGTTCGCCGTCGACCAGCGCAAACTTGAAGATCTTCTCGCCGCCAAACTTTAACCTTGCCACGGAGTGAACTATGTCCCGTAAAGAGCTAGCCAATGCCATTCGCGCCCTCAGCATGGATGCCGTGCAAAAAGCCAATTCCGGCCACCCCGGCGCGCCGATGGGCATGGCTGATATTGCCGAAGTGCTGTGGAACGACTTTCTGAAGCACAACCCCAATGACCCGACCTGGTACGATCGCGACCGCTTTATTCTCTCCAACGGTCACGCCTCAATGCTGCTCTACAGCCTGCTGCACCTTTCCGGCTACGATCTGCCGCTTGAGGAGCTGAAAAACTTCCGCCAGCTGCACTCCAAAACGCCGGGGCACCCGGAAATTGGCTATACCCCGGGGGTGGAAACGACGACCGGACCACTCGGTCAGGGGCTGGCCAATGCGGTCGGGCTGGCGATTGCTGAACGCACGCTGGCGGCACAGTTTAACCAGCCGGACCACGAGATTGTCGACCACTACACCTACGTGTTTATGGGCGACGGCTGCCTGATGGAGGGGATTTCACATGAGGTCTGCTCCCTGGCGGGCACGCTGGGGCTCGGCAAACTGATTGGCTTCTACGATCACAACGGCATCTCCATCGACGGGGAGACCGAAGGCTGGTTTACCGACGATACGGCAAAACGCTTTGAAGCCTACCACTGGCACGTGGTGCACGAGATCGACGGCCACGACCCTGAAGCGGTGAAAAAAGCGATTCAGGAAGCGCAGAGCGTGAAGGATAAACCGTCCCTGATTATCTGCCGCACGGTCATCGGCTTCGGCTCGCCGAACAAGGCGGGCAAAGAGGAGGCGCACGGCGCGGCGCTGGGCGAGGAGGAAGTCGCGCTGACCCGGCAGAAGCTGGGGTGGAAACATCCACCGTTTGAGATCCCGAAAGAGATCTACAGAGCCTGGGATGCCCGTGAGGCGGGTGAAAAGGCCCAGCAGGCCTGGAACGAGAAGTTTGCCGCCTACAAAAAAGCGCACCCGGATCTCGCCGCCGAGTTTTCCCGCCGCATGAGCGGCGGCCTGCCGGAGGACTGGGACGATAAAACCCAGGCGCTGATTGAAAACCTGCAGTCCAACCCGGCGAAAATCGCCACCCGCAAGGCGTCGCAAAATACCCTGAACGCAATCGGCCCTCTTCTGCCCGAACTGCTCGGCGGCTCGGCGGATCTGGCGCCCAGCAACCTGACTATCTGGTCGGGCTCAAAATCGCTGAAAGAGGACATCGCCGGGAACTACATCCACTACGGCGTGCGCGAGTTCGGGATGACCGCCATTGCCAACGGCATCGCCCATCACGGCGGGTTTGTGCCGTACACCGCCACCTTCCTGATGTTCGTCGAGTACGCCCGTAACGCGGCGCGCATGGCGGCCTTAATGAAGGCGCGGCAGATTATGGTCTACACCCACGACTCCATCGGGCTGGGGGAAGACGGGCCTACGCACCAGGCGGTTGAACAGCTGGCGAGCCTGCGCCTGACGCCCAACTTCAGCACCTGGCGTCCGTGCGATCAGGTCGAAGCGGCGGTGGGCTGGAAGCTGGCGGTAGAACGCCACAACGGCCCAACGGCACTGATTCTGTCACGCCAGAACCTGGCGCAGATTGAGCGAACCCCGGAGCAGGTCAAAAACATCGCCCGCGGCGGCTACATCCTGAAGGACAGCGGCGGCAAGCCGGACGTGATCCTGATTGCGACCGGGTCCGAGGTGGAAATCACGGTGAAAGCGGCGGAGAAACTGACTGCCGAAGGTCACGCGGTGCGCGTGGTGTCCCTGCCCTCAACGGACATTTTCGACGCCCAGGACGAGGCGTACCGGGAATCGGTCCTGCCGTCCAGCGTCGCGGCTCGCGTAGCGGTGGAAGCCGGTATTGCCGACTACTGGTACAAATATGTCGGGCTCAAAGGGGCGATTGTCGGCATGCGGGGCTACGGCGAGTCCGCCCCTGCCGATAAGCTGTTCCCGTACTTCGGCTTTACCGTTGAGAACGTGGTGGAGAAGGCGCTGAGCGTACTGTAGTGTTTTACCGCGTGATCCACAGCGTGGGCCAGGCATCTGGCCCGTTCCAGTTGTCGCAGCTGGGCTCCTCAGCGTAGCGCACCAGACGGAAACGCTGGCCGTCAAAACGCCAGCGCGTCTGGATCCCGCAATCACCCAAACCGCGCCCCAGCGCGAGCGTTGTCAGCTCGCGCGTCTTTTCATCAAAGCTGGCGTTCATCAACTCCATTTCGCTCCCGTCGCCTGACGGCGTAAACGGCAGACGCAGCCTGACGCTGCGCGCGGTGAACGGTTTTTTACGTGATACCAGCCACGCCAGATCGACCGTGTTATAGGCCCCCGCCTCGCAGCTGACGATCAGCAGCGCTTTGTCATCGGTTAACGCGGTGACGCGCACTTCCCGACGGTTAGGATCCAGCGAGCACTGGCTTGCGTTCATCCGCCCGGTACCATAGTCCAGCAGGGCGTTCAGTTCGGCGTGGGAGAGCGGCGTCGGGGTCGGGTTGACGACCGCCACCTTTTTAAGGGCAGGAGCAGGCGGAACGCTTAACGGCGGATCGTCACCTTTCTTGATCCACGCGGTTTCGCTGCCGACGCGCTTTTGCTGCGCATCAATGAACAGCAGCGCGGCTTTCAGACCGCTCAGCGAAATAACCTGCTTGCCGTCGCGCAGGGTCAGGGCCTTCCCTTCCTGGATGTTTTTCAGAAAGGCGGTGATGGTAGCCGCATCGTCCGTTTTAAGATGCCAGGGCGTGAGCTGCCAGCGCTGTTTGTCCAGCTTCAGGGGAACGTTATCCAGCAGCAGCCGGGGGGCAATCTCTGGCTCTTTTACCGAGGGCGTATCAAGGCCGCCGAGATCGATACGCAGCGTGGCGTCCGTTTTCGCGCCGGCGCTACGGGTGAGCGTCATGACCAGACCACGGTGTTCACCGGTATTGCGTGCGAGGCAAAAATTCTGGTTATTGCAGGTTACCTGCCAGTCGGAGAAGGCTTGCTGGGCAGGTGCAGCCCGCACCTGCGGCGCGAGGAGCACACAAAACAGGTAAAACAAAAAGACGCTGTAGCGCATGAATGACACAATCCCGGAACGAAAACGCTTAACTGGGCAGTATCTTCGTGTTCCCGCCGGGGTTGCTCAATCGGATTTATCAGATATACCCGAAAAACAGGCTATATCCGTTCGAAAGTGGTGTTCATCAGCCCGGTTGTCTGTAAATACTGCAGTAATATCACCGCTTTACCATCCCTGATTTCGCCTGAACGCACCATCTCCACCGCCCGGGCAAAAGGAAGCTCCAGCACTTCGATATCTTCATCCTCCACGCCACCGCCCCGGTGAGTGCGCTGCGCGTCGCTGTATTCCGCAATGAAGAAATGCACAATTTCCGTTACGCCGCCCGGCGACATAAACAGCTCGAAGACCTTTTTGACCTCGCCCACTTCGAAGCCGGTCTCTTCCACGGCCTCTTTGCGGATACAAACTTCCGGCTCATCATCATCGAGCAGGCCCGCGCAGGTTTCAATCAGACGTCCGTCAGGGTTGCCATTAACCCATGTCGCCACCCTGAACTGACGGATCAGCACCACGCTCTGCTTTTCACGGTTATAGAGCAGAATAGTTGCCCCGTTGCCGCGGTCGTAGACCTCGCGTTTGTGGCGGATCACCTCACCGTTGTTACGCGTAAGATCATAGGTGATGTTACGCAGGACAAAGTAGTTTTCAGAGAGAATTTTGTCTTTGATAACGTCAATTTTCAGGGTCATACGGGCTCCACAACACAATGAGTCGTCCTATACTACGCCGTGAATCCCGCTTTGTCGCCCGCCGGTTTAATGATGTTTTGGCGCGTTAACTCCAAGCCAGTCGAGTATCCCCTGCGCCGCATGACGTCCTTCCGCCATTGCGGTCACCACCAGATCCGCGCCGCGAACCGCATCGCCCCCGGCGAAGATCTGTGGGTTAGTCGTCTGGTAACGGTAGCGGCTCTCGACGGAGGCAACGATCCGCCCCCGGTCATCCGTTTCGACACCCTGCGCCTGCAGCCACGGCATCGCGTGCGGGTTAAAACCAAACGCCATGATGACCGCATCAGCGGCCATCACGAACTCGCTGCCCGCCACGGGAACCGGTCGACGCCGTCCCTGCGCGTCCGGTTCACCGAGCTCGGTACGCAGCATCCGGATACCGTTGATCTTACCGTTCGGATCCAGCGTCAGCTCAACCGGCTGGACGTTAAATTCAAACGCCGCGCCCTCTTCTCGGGCGTTCTTCACCTCTTTCTTCGAGCCAGGCATATTGGCCTCATCCCGACGATAGGCGCAGGTCACCTTTGCCGCGCCGTGGCGTAACGCGGTGCGGACGCAGTCCATCGCGGTATCGCCCCCGCCAAGCACCACCACGTTTAAGCCCTGGGTATCGATAAACGGTTCGCTGGCCGTCGACTCCAGCCCCATAACATGGCGCGTGTTACCTACAAGGAAAGGCAGCGCGTCATAGACCCCAGGCGCGTCTTCATGCGGGATACCCGCCTTCATCGAGCGGTAGGTTCCCACGCCAATAAACAGGGCGTCGTACTCGTTCTTTAACTGCGACATCGACACGTCCTGGCCCACCTCGCAGTTCAGCTCGAAGCGGATCCCCATCGCGGTAAATATCTCTCTGCGCCGCGCGAGCAGCGATTTGTCCAGCTTGAATGCCGGGATGCCAAAGGTCAGCAATCCGCCAATTTCCGGATGCCGGTCATAGACCGTCACACTCGCGCCGCTGCGCGCCAGCACGTCGGCGCACGCCAGCCCGGCGGGCCCCGCGCCGACGATCGCGACACGTTTACCTGTCGGCGTGACGGCGGACATATCCGGCCGCCAGCCCATCGCCAGCGCCCGATCGGAGATATAGCGCTCGATGTTACCGATGGTCACGGATCCCGCCTCTTCACGTATTGTGCAGGCACCCTCGCATAATCGGTCCTGCGGACAGACGCGGCCGGTAATTTCAGGTAAACAGTTGGTCTGATGTGAAAGCTCGACCGCGCCGGCGATATCCCCCGCGTTGAGGCGCTCGATCCACTGCGGGATGTGGTTATGCAGCGGGCAGGTCCATTCGCAAATGCTGTGCTCTCCGCATTTCAGGCAGCGCGACGCCTCACGGGCGGCCTGCTCGTCCCGGAACGGCAGGTAAATTTCGTTAAAATGGCCCACGCGTTCTGCGGCAGCCAGCTTGTCGGGCTCGCCGCGTGGCGGGGTTGTTTGCATCTGATGCAGTTTGGTGCGCGAAGCGTCCTCTCTGACGGCTTCCGCATGCCAGGGCTGCGCTTCCAGGCAGGCCGTGCGCTGGCGGCGCGATTTCGCCAGAGTATCAAGGACAGCAGGCGTCGCCAGTGAGAGGACATCTGCCGGGCAATTTTCGATACAGGCCGGGCCGTGTAGCCGCGTCAGACAGAGATCGCATTTATTCGCCGAGGCCTTCACGCCGCCGTTGTCGAGCGGGGTGACGATAATCTCCATCGTGCCAAACGGGCAGGCCACCACGCAGGCCTTACAGCCGATGCATTTTTGTTGATTCACCTGTACGCTGTCATCGCATTTGCTGATGGCGCCGTTCGGACAGCTTTGCGCGCAGGGCGCGTTTTCACAGTGATGACAGGTGACGGGGCTACTCTTCTCGCCGGACCTCAGGACCGTAATGCGGGGATGAAAATGGCGCTCGCTCAGGACGTGCTGCTCATCGTTGTGCGCCATCACGCAGGCCACTTCGCAGGCGCGACACCCGATGCACTGCTGGCTGTTAGCCATAATAAAACGATTCATAACCACACCTGTTTTTGGTTCAATAACCTTATTCTTTGTATGAATATGGTATTTACGCATCACGGCGCGATCGGGCAATGTTCAAATGCCCGGAATGCCGAATTATTTACAGTGAACCTGTAGCAGATCAATTTTATTCAGAGAGCCGTTCTGTGACCGTTAAACGACCCGTTTCCGGAAGCCTTGCCTGGGCTTTCTTTTCGATAATTGCCTTATCCGTGCTGACCAGCACCGTCGCGCTGCTGACGCTAGCCAGCAGCCAGCGTGACGCCGAAGCCATTAATATCGCGGGTTCGCTGCGCATGCAGAGCTATCGTCTGGGCTACGAGATGCAGCGCAACAGCCCTGCCCTTGCCGCGCATCGCGACAGCTGGCAACGGACGCTGAGCGCGCCTGCCCTGCAGAAGCTGAACCGCTGGTACGTCCCGGACAATGTTAAAGCGCGCTACCAGCAGCTGCACGTGGCCTGGCTGGAGATGGATGCGCGCATCGCCCGCGGCGACAGCGCGTGGTATCAAACCCACATTGAGGATTTTGTCGGCCGCATTGATGCCTTTGTGCTCGCCCTCCAGCACTACACCGAACATAAAATTCAGACGGTGACCCTGCTCTCGCTGGCGGGCGCTCTCGGGATCCTGCTGCTGACGCTATTTACCCTGCGAGGCATCCGTCGCCAGGTGGTGTTTCCGCTTAACAATCTGGTGGCGGCCAGCGAACGGGTTGAGCGTGGCGAATTTACAACCCCGGCGCCCGATACCGCCCTGCCGAACGAGCTGGGCCAACTCTCCCGCGCCTTCAACCACATGTCCGCCGAGCTGGCTACGCTCTACCGTTCTCTCGAAGCCTCGGTCGCGGAAAAGACTCGGCATTTGCATGAAGCCCACCAGCAGCTCGACATGCTGTTCAAATGCTCGCAGGCGCTGAATACCGGCCAGATAGACAGCCACTGCTTTCGGCATATCCTGCAGATTGTCCATGACTATACGCAGATGAATTATCTCGAACTGCGCACCAGCGACGACTGGCGGCTGTCTGAAGGGACGGAGTCACATGGCATTCCTCTGCAGCACCTGCCGGTACTGATGCAGGACACCCTTTACGGCGAGCTGCGCTGGCAAAGCGAGACGGACAGCGTCCCCCTTCCGCTGATGAGAAGCGTGGCGACCATGCTCGGGCGCGGGCTGTACTTTAACCAGGCGCAAAAACATTACCAGCAGCTGCTGCTGATGGAAGAGCGCGCCACCATTGCACGCGAGCTGCACGATTCGCTGGCGCAGGTGCTGTCGTATCTGCGCATTCAGCTTGCGCTACTCAAACGCGCCGTGCCCGAAGAAAATACCCCGGCGCAGACCATCATCACCGACTTCTCCCGCGAGCTGAACAATGCCTGGCAGCAGCTTCGCGAGCTGCTTACCACCTTCCGCCTGACGCTCAACCACGCGAACTTACCCGCGGCGCTGCAGGAGTCCCTCGACGTCCTGCAGAGCCAGACGCAGGCGAAGCTGCATCTCGACTGCCGCCTCTCCTCGCTGGCGCTGGACGCGCAAAAGCAGGTGCATTTGCTGCAGATCGTGCGTGAGGCCGTGCTGAACGCCATTAAGCACGCGCAGGCCAGCGAGATCACCGTCAGCTGCGTGACCGCCGTGGACGGTACGCACAGCGTCAGCATACGCGATAACGGCATCGGGATTGGCGAAGCCAGCGAGCCGCCGGGACACTACGGCCTGAACATTATGCGCGAACGCGCGCAACGGCTCGGCGGGATGCTGCACTTCTCGCAGCCGCAAAACGGCGGCACGCTGGTCAGCGTGACGTTCCCGGCGCCCGCGCCGTTAACGGGTAAATAACGGTAAAGAGGGAAGCGCAGGGAAAAGCGCATGATAATTTACATTATCTCCTTTATTTCTCCACGTTTGACCTGGGCCTTACCGCTAAAGTTATGCGGGCAATAAACAATAATGACGTGCAGCAAAACGAGGTCACTCTTTCATGGCGAATTTTTTCATCGATCGCCCCATTTTTGCCTGGGTGCTTGCCATCCTGTTGTGTCTGACAGGTGTCCTGGCGATTACTTCACTTCCTGTTGAGCAATACCCCGATCTGGCACCGCCTAACGTGCGCGTCACCGCAAACTACCCCGGCGCTTCCGCACAAACGCTGGAAAACACCGTGACGCAGGTTATCGAGCAGAACATGACGGGTCTGGATAACCTGATGTACATGTCCTCGCAAAGTAGCGCCACGGGCCAGGCGACGGTTACCCTGAGCTTTAAGGCGGGCACCGACCCGGACGAAGCGGTGCAGCAGGTGCAAAACCAGCTGCAGTCGGCCATGCGCAAGCTGCCCCAGGCGGTGCAGAATCAGGGCGTGACCGTGCGTAAAACCGGTGATACCAACATTTTGACCATCGCGTTTGTCTCGACAGATGGCTCGATGGATAAACAGGACATTGCCGACTACGTCGCCAGTAATATTCAGGATCCCATCAGCCGTATCAACGGCGTCGGGGATATCGACGCCTACGGCTCACAGTACTCTATGCGCATCTGGCTCGACCCCAACAAGCTGAACAGCGTCCAGATGACGGCAACCGACGTGACGAATGCCATCAAGGCCCAGAACGCCCAGATTGCGGTGGGGCAGCTGGGGGGAACACCGTCCGTCGATAAGCAGGCCCTGAACGCCACCATCAATTCTCAATCCCTGCTGCAGACGCCGGACCAGTTCCGCAACATCACCCTGCGCGTGAATCAGGATGGGTCGGAAGTGCGTCTGGGCGATGTCGCCACGGTGGAAATGGGGGCGGAAAAATATGACTACCTGAGCCGCTTTAACGGCAACCAGGCCTCCGGTCTGGGGATAAAGCTTGCCTCCGGCGCAAACGAAATGGCCACGGCAAAACTGGTGTTAGACCGTCTGGACGAGCTTTCACAGTATTTCCCGCACGGGCTGGAGTATAAAGTCGCCTATGAAACCACCTCCTTCGTTAAAGCGTCGATCGAGGACGTGGTGAAGACCCTGCTGGAAGCCATCGCGCTGGTGTTCCTGGTGATGTACCTGTTCCTGCAAAACTTCCGCGCGACGCTGATCCCTACCATTGCCGTTCCCGTGGTGCTGCTGGGGACCTTTGCGGTGCTTTACGCCTTCGGGTACAGCATTAATACCCTGACGATGTTTGCGATGGTGCTGGCGATTGGCCTTCTGGTGGATGATGCCATCGTGGTGGTTGAAAACGTCGAGCGCATCATGAGCGAAGAAGGACTCTCCCCGCGCCAGGCGACGCGAAAATCCATGGGGCAAATTCAGGGGGCGCTGGTCGGTATTGCGATGGTGCTGTCGGCCGTCTTTATCCCGATGGCCTTCTTTGGCGGCACAACCGGGGCGATTTACCGTCAGTTCTCAATAACCATCGTCTCGGCGATGGTTCTCTCCGTGCTGGTGGCGCTGATCCTTACCCCTGCGCTGTGCGCCACTATTCTGAAACCGCTGCACAAAGGGGAGCAGCACGGGCAAAAAGGGTTCTTCGGCTGGTTTAACCGGATGTTCAACCGCAATGCCGCGCGGTATGAATCTGCCGTCGGTGGCGTGCTCCATCGCAGCCTGCGCTGGATGATGATTTACGTTGTGCTGCTGGGCGGCATGGTCTGGCTGTTTATGCATCTCCCCACCTCGTTCCTGCCTATGGAAGACCGGGGCATGTTCACCACCTCGGTGCAGCTCCCGAGCGGCGCAACGCAGCAGCAGACGCTGAAAGTGGTCCAGAAAGTGGAGCAGTACTTCTTCACCAAAGAGAAAGATAACGTTGTGTCGGTCTTCTCCACCGTGGGCTCTGGCCCGGGCGGAAACGGGCAGAACGTCGCCCGCATGTTCGTCCGCCTGAAGGACTGGGACGAGCGCGATACCCGAACGGGAACGTCATTTGCCATTATTGAACGTGCGACCAAAGCCTTTGCGCATATTAAAGAGGCGCGCGTCTTCGCCAGCAGCCCGCCGGCGATAAGCGGTCTGGGCAGTTCCGCCGGGTTTGATATGGAGCTGCAGGATCACGCCGGCGCGGGCCACACGGCGCTGATGGCGGCACGCGATAAGCTGTTAGCGCTGGCGGGCAACGATCCTGGCCTGACCCGCGTTCGCCATAACGGTCTTGACGACAGCCCGCAGCTCCAGGTGGATATCGATCAGCGTAAGGCGCAGGCGCTTGGCGTGTCGATCAACGATATCAACGATACCCTGCAGACGGCGTGGGGCTCGAGCTATGTGAATGACTTTATGGATCGCGGCCGCGTGAAAAAAGTGTATGTCCAGTCCGCCGCGCCGTTCCGCATGCTGCCGGATGATATAAACCGCTGGTTTGTCAGGAATAACGCTGGCGGCATGGTGCCGTTCTCCGCGTTTGCCACCTCGCACTGGGAGAGCGGTTCGCCGCGTCTGGAGCGCTATAACGGCTACTCTGCGGTTGAAATCGTCGGGGAAGCTGCGCCGGGCGTCAGTACCGGTACCGCTATGGATACCATGGAAAAACTGGTCCAGCAGCTGCCCGCCGGTTTTGGTCTGGAGTGGACGGCCATGTCCTACCAGGAGCGTCTCTCCGGGGCACAGGCTCCCGCACTTTACGCGCTCTCTCTGCTGGTGGTCTTCCTCTGCCTAGCCGCACTGTATGAAAGCTGGTCGGTACCGTTCTCGGTCATGCTGGTCGTGCCGCTTGGCGTCATCGGTGCGCTGCTGGCGACCTGGATGCGCGGCCTCGAGAACGATGTTTACTTCCAGGTGGGTCTGCTCACCGTGATTGGGCTATCGGCGAAAAACGCCATTCTGATCGTTGAATTTGCCAACGAGATGAATGCCAAAGGCCACGAGCTGATGGCCGCCACGCTGCACGCCTGCCGTCAGCGCTTACGCCCGATCCTGATGACGTCGCTGGCGTTTGTCTTTGGCGTACTGCCGATGGCAACCAGTACGGGTGCAGGCTCCAGCAGCCAGCATGCCGTCGGGACGGGGGTGATGGGCGGCATGATTTCGGCAACCATCCTGGCCATTTACTTCGTGCCGTTGTTCTTTGTGCTGGTGCGTCGTCGCTTCCCGCTAAAGGAACGGGCTGAGTAAGTGATTGAAATAAAAAAAGGCGGCTTTATCGGCCGCCTTTTTATTGTGTGATTAATTCACACTATGGTTATTTTACTTATTTTAGTGCTCTTGCAATTCTTACTGAATGTCATTTACGAAGCATGCCTTCGATAAAATCTTTCCAGTTCCCCAGTTCACGTTCAATCATAACAACCTCTCTTATTATTATGCGCATTCTACAAAAACGGACCATCATTGTGAAGACTATTTAACCAATTGCTGTGATTGTACCCCACGTCCTGCGGGGATTTATGATAAATATGAACGGAGAGGCCTCAATTTTTTGTGACGGCTAGCAATATTTTGAAATAACCCTCCGAACGGGTGAGTTTTATTTTACCCGCTGAGTTTATTCGAAATTTAAACTTTATGGACATCTATGCTTAAAGGGTGAAAGAATATTCAGCGTACAGATGTGAGTTGAATTAAGAAGAAGCGTAAATCCAGACGATTCCTGAATGTGTTATATTCTACTTAAGGATATATCTTCGAATTTACTGAACATTTAATCATCATTAGGTCAAAAGGATTCACCATGGTTGTGATGTACGGCATTAAAAATTGCGACACCATCAAAAAAGCCCGCCGCTGGCTGGAAGCAAACGGCGTGGAGTACCGTTTCCACGATTACCGAGCCGACGGGCTTGATGCAGAATTTCTGCATAGCGCGATCGGCGAACTGGGGTGGGAAGCCCTGCTGAACACGCGCGGCACCACCTGGCGTAAGCTGGATGAATCTCTGCGTGCCAGCATTAACAACGCCGACAGCGCGGCAAAACTGATGCTCGACATGCCGGCAATTATCAAACGCCCATTGCTCTGCGCGCCAGGGCAGCCTATGCTGCTGGGTTTCAGTGAAACCCTTTATTCCGACTTTTTTCGTTGAGGTGTAGTTTATGTCATGCCCGGTCATTGAGCTGACTCAGCAGCTTATTCGCCGTCCTTCCCTTAGCCCGGACGACGCAGGTTGTCAGGCACTTATGATTGAGCGCCTGCGTGCCATCGGTTTTACCGTTGAACGCATGGATTTTGGCGATACTCAGAACTTCTGGGCGTGGCGCGGACAGGGCGAAACGCTGGCCTTTGCCGGGCATACTGACGTCGTTCCCGCCGGTGACGCGGATCGCTGGATTAACCCGCCGTTTGAGCCGACCATCCGCGACGGCATGCTGTTTGGTCGTGGCGCGGCAGACATGAAAGGCTCGCTGGCGGCGATGGTCGTGGCGGCAGAGCGCTTTGTGGCTCAGCATCCAAACCACAAAAACCGTCTGGCGTTTTTAATCACCTCCGACGAAGAAGCCAGCGCCCATAACGGTACCGTGAAGGTCGTTGAAGCGCTGATGGCGCGTAACGAGCGTCTCGACTACTGCCTGGTCGGTGAGCCGTCCAGTACCGAAGTGGTGGGTGATGTCGTCAAAAACGGGCGCCGCGGCTCGCTGACCTGTAACCTGACCATTCACGGCGTTCAGGGGCACGTTGCTTACCCGCATCTGGCCGATAACCCGGTCCATCGCGCTGCGCCAATGCTGAGCGAACTGGTGGGCATCGAGTGGGATAAAGGCAACGAATTCTTCCCGCCAACCAGCATGCAGATCGCGAACGTCAAGGCCGGGACCGGCAGCAACAACGTGATCCCGGGTGATTACTTCGTCCAGTTTAACTTCCGCTTCAGCACCGAACTGACCGATGAGATGATCAAGGCGCGCGTTATCGCGCTGCTGGAAAAATATCACCTGCGCTACACCGTGGAGTGGTGGCTTTCCGGCCAGCCGTTCCTGACGCATCGCGGTAAGCTGGTGGATGCGGTGGTGAACGCCATCGAGCACTATAATGAAATTAAGCCACAGCTGCTGACAACGGGTGGCACCTCAGACGGACGCTTTATCGCCCGTATGGGTGCCCAGGTTGTCGAACTGGGTCCAGTGAACGCAACCATTCATAAAATCAATGAGTGTGTCAATGCGGCAGATTTGCAACTGCTGGCCCGTATGTATCAACGTATTATGGAGCAACTCGTCGCCTGACGAACGCTCTGAGAGGAATAGCGAATGGATTGGCTTTCAAAGTACTGGTGGATTCTGGTGTTAGTTTTTCTGGTTGGCGTACTGCTGAACGTGATTAAAGATCTTAAGCGCGTTGACCATAAAAAATTTCTCGCCAATAAACCGGATCTTCCCCCGCACCGTGATTTTAACGACAAGTGGGACGATGACGACGACTGGCCGAAGAAGGACCAGAAGAAGTAATCCCCTCACCCCCAGCCC
>NZ_JADBRD010000035.1:0-27604 GCF_014930495.1 Enterobacter cloacae complex sp. S3
CATTATAGGGAGTTAT
The DNA here is from genome assembly GCF_014930495.1 of Enterobacter cloacae complex sp. S3. NCBI lineage: Bacteria > Pseudomonadati > Pseudomonadota > Gammaproteobacteria > Enterobacterales > Enterobacteriaceae > Enterobacter > Enterobacter cloacae complex sp. S3. Next base: position 17 of record NZ_JADBRD010000035.1, read on the forward strand.
TCCGAACCTGCAAGGGTAAAGTGAAAATTATTTACTAACTGCTCACTTTCCAGGCAAACCATACTCCAGACCTCAATTTTCGCCTGGTTTTTAAACAAAAACGAGCCGCAAGCAGCTCGTTTTTGCGTTTTGTGACTTACTGCACTGCCACAATACGATCGTCGTTGGCTTCCAGACGGATAACTTTGCCAGGGATCAGCTCTCCGGAGAGGATCTGCTGCGCCAGCGGGTTTTCGATCTGCTGCTGGATAGCACGTTTCAATGGACGCGCACCGTACACCGGATCGTAACCATTCTCGCTCAGCAGCTTCAGGGCCTCGTCGGAGATGTGAATTTCATATCCACGCTCTTCCAGACGTTTGTACAGACGCTGCAGCTGGATCTGCGCAATCGACGCAATGTGTTTCTCACCCAGAGGATGGAATACCACCACTTCATCAATACGGTTGATGAACTCAGGACGGAAGTTATGGCTCACGACACCGAGCACCAGATCCTTCATATGGCTATAGTCCAGTTCACCGAAACGTTCCTGAATCAAATCGGAACCCAGGTTCGAGGTCATGATGACAACCGTATTACGGAAGTCGACCGTTCTCCCCTGCCCGTCGGTCAGACGGCCATCATCCAGCACCTGAAGCAGGATGTTGAACACATCAGGGTGCGCTTTTTCCACCTCATCCAGCAGGATGACGGAATAAGGGCGACGGCGAACCGCTTCCGTCAGGTACCCCCCTTCTTCATAACCTACGTATCCCGGAGGCGCGCCGACCAGACGTGAGACGGAGTGTTTTTCCATAAACTCGGACATGTCGATACGTACCATCGCATCGTCGCTGTCGAACATAAAGTTAGCCAGCGCTTTACACAGCTCGGTTTTACCGACCCCCGTCGGCCCCAGGAACAGGAACGAACCAATCGGACGGTTTGGATCGGACAACCCTGCGCGGCTACGGCGAATGGCGTTGGAAACCGCCTCAACCGCTTCGTTCTGACCAATCACCCGATTGTGGAGATCCTGCTCCATGCGCAGCAGTTTTTCACGCTCGCCTTCCAGCATGCGCGCCACCGGAATACCGGTCCAGCGAGCAAGCACTTCCGCGATTTCCGCATCCGTCACTTTATTACGTAACAGACGCATCGTTTTCCCTTCTGACTGCGTCGCTATCTCAAGCTGTTTTTCCAGCTCAGGAATTTTGCCGTACTGCAGTTCAGACATCCGCGCCAGATCGCCGACACGGCGAGCCTGCTCAATGGCAATTTTTGCCTGTTCGAGTTCAGCTTTAATGGTCTGAGTGCCGGAAAGGGATGCTTTCTCGGCTTTCCACTCTTCTTCCAGCTCAGAATACTGGCGCTCTTTATCGTCCAGTTCTTCATTGAGCATATCCAGGCGTTTCTTACTGGCTTCATCAGACTCTTTCTTCAGCGCCTGCTGTTCCAGCTTGAGCTGAATGATGCGTCGGTCGAGCCTATCCAGCTCTTCCGGTTTCGAGTCAATCTGCATACGAATGCTCGAAGCCGCTTCATCAATAAGGTCGATCGCTTTATCCGGCAGCTGGCGGTCAGCAATGTAACGGTGTGAAAGCGTCGCTGCCGCAACGATAGCCGGGTCAGTGATCTGCACGTGGTGGTGCAGTTCATAGCGCTCCTTCAAACCACGCAGGATCGCGATGGTATCTTCAACGCTTGGCTCAGCAACAAACACTTTCTGGAAACGACGTTCCAGCGCAGCATCTTTCTCAATGTACTGACGGTACTCGTCGAGCGTGGTGGCACCGACGCAGTGAAGTTCACCGCGCGCCAGCGCAGGTTTCAGCATGTTCCCGGCATCCATCGCGCCGTCCGCTTTACCGGCACCGACCATAGTGTGCAGTTCGTCGATAAACAGGATAACGTTCCCTTCCTGCTTCGCCAGGTCGTTAAGCACGCCTTTCAGACGCTCCTCAAACTCACCGCGGTATTTCGCACCGGCCACCAGCGCGCCCATATCCAGCGCCAGTACGCGGCGGCCTTTCAGGCCTTCCGGCACTTCGCCGTTGACGATACGCTGCGCCAGCCCTTCAACGATGGCGGTTTTACCGACACCCGGTTCACCAATCAGCACCGGGTTGTTCTTGGTACGACGCTGCAGTACCTGAATCGTACGGCGGATTTCTTCGTCACGGCCGATAACCGGATCAAGTTTGCCCTGTTCAGCACGCTCGGTCAGATCGACCGTAAATTTCTTCAAAGCCTGACGTTGGTCTTCGGCTCCCTGATCGTTCACGCTTTCACCTCCGCGCATTTTCTCAATCGCCTGAGTCACATTGGCGGTGGTCGCACCGGCAGATTTCAGCAGGTCGGTCAAGGTACCGCGTGATTCAAGCGCCGCCAGAACAAACAGCTCTGACGAAATAAAGTTGTCCCCACGTTTTTGCGCCAGCTTGTCGCAAAGGTTAAGCACGCGCACCAAATCCTGAGACGGCTGAACGTCGCCGCCGGTACCTTCTACCTGCGGTAAACGGCTCAGCGCCTGATCGATGGCGGTGCGTAACTGGCCAGCATTAATGCCAGCGGACGTTAATAAAGGACGTACCGATCCCCCTTCCTGATTCAGCAAGGCGCTCATTAAATGAAGAGGTTCGATAAATTGGTTGTCGTGCCCCAGTGCGAGGGACTGGGCATCGGCGAGAGCAAGCTGGAATTTATTAGTAAGACGATCCAGACGCATAACTCCTCCCATAACAGGTCAAATTTGCTACTGGAGATTAAATGAGGTCATCCCTCAATTATTCAAGGTTAATGACCTGAATTATGTGAAAAGAAAACGGCACGTACCGGATCGTCTTGATTCTTTAGGTTATATCAGCCAAATGAAACTTGCCATACGCCCCGTGGTCTTGTCGCGACGATAGGAGAAAAAATCACCCTTTTCGGTGAATGTGCAGCGATCGCCGCCGAAGATCTGCGTCACACCAACGTTATTTAGACGCTGGTGGGCGAGCTGGTAAATATCAACCAGATATTTATCCCCCGAAGGCAGGAAGGCTTCAACCGCTTGCGGATCTTTTTCCATAAAGGCTTCGCGAACCTCTGGCCCCACTTCGAAAGCGCGAGGACCAATGGCCGGGCCAAGCCAGGCCATAATATTGGCTGGCTCATCGCTAAAGCAGGCGACAGTTTCTTCGAGCACGCCTTCACACAGACCACGCCAGCCCGCGTGTGCTGCAGCCACCTCGGTACCTGCACGGTTACAGAACAGAACCGGCAGACAATCGGCGGTCATCACGGCACAAACGGTTCCCGGAGTATTACTGTAAGAGGCATCAGCGCGTTTAGAAGCATAGGGTTCTCCCGTCAACTTCAGCACCGCGTTACCATGAACCTGTTCCAGCCAGACCGGTTTCGACGGCAAGTTCCCCGCAGCAAACAGACGTCTGCGGTTCTCTTCAACATGTTCCAGGTTGTCGCCACAGTGCGCACCGAGGTTCAAAGACTCCCACGCGCCCTGGCTAACACCGCCAATACGGGTTGAACTGCAGGCAGCCACGCCAGCAGGCAATGGCCACTCCGGGACAATCAGTTTGGTCATAACCAGTCCACTTGATCCTTATGTTCTTCGAAATCAGCACGCATGGCGTCGATAAGATCCACCATATCCTGCGGGATAGGCGCATGCCACTCCATCTGAATACCGGTGATAGGGTGGTAAAGACGCAGCATGGTCGCGTGCAGCGCCTGACGATCGAATTTACGCAATACGCTGATGAACTCATCCGATGCGCCTTTAGGTGGACGCGGGCGGCCACCGTATACCTGATCCCCGACCAGCGGATGGGTAATGTGGGCCATATGCACGCGGATCTGGTGAGTACGTCCGGTTTCCAGACGCAGACGCAGGCGCGTATGAATACGGAAGTGCTCCATAATGCGATAGTGCGTCACCGCCGGTTTACCCATCGGATGCACCGACATATGGGTACGTTTGGTTGGGTGACGGCTGATTGGCTCTTCCACCGTTCCGCCAGAGGTCATATGCCCAATGGCTACCGCTTCATACTCGCGGGTGATTTCGCGCAGCTGCAGCGATTCCACCAGACGGGTCTGAGCAGGAACGGTCTTCGCCACCACCATCAAACCGGTGGTGTCTTTATCCAGACGGTGCACGATGCCCGCGCGCGGAACATCCGCGATCGGCGGATAATAATGGAGAAGTGCGTTAAGTACCGTACCGTCAGGGTTCCCCGCGCCCGGATGAACAACCAGGTCGCGCGGCTTGTTGATCACCAGAATGTCATCATCTTCATAGATGATGTCCAGTGGGATATCCTGCGGCTCGAAGCGGATTTCCTCTTCGATTTCAGCATTGATGGCGACAGCTTCCCCACCTAACACTTTCTCTTTTGGTTTGTCCCAGATCTTGCCGTTTACCAGCACGCGCTGGTCAAGGATCCATTCTTTTATGCGTGAACGCGAATAATCAGGGAACAATTCGGCCAAAGCCTGATCTAAGCGTTGACCGAGCTGATTTTCGGAGACTGTTGCGGTGAGTTCTACTCGTTGTGCCATAAACTGCTTCTTCGTTTAACGTTGGGTTTTACGGCTTTGCCGTTTAATATAGTGTGCTATTGTAGCTGGTCTTAATCGGGAGCAGGAACAGAGTTTCTCCCGGACAAACATTTGAGGAAAGTCAAAACGTCATGACGCGCATGAAATATCTGGTGGCAGCGGCCACGTTGAGCCTGGCTTTGGTGGGCTGCTCCGGTTCAAATGAACAGGTCCCTGACAATCCGCCGAATGAAATCTATGCGACTGCACAACAAAAGTTGCAGGACGGTAACTGGAAACAGGCGATAACGCAACTGGAAGCGTTGGATAATCGCTATCCATTTGGTCCATATTCGCAGCAGGTACAGTTAGATCTCATCTACGCATACTATAAAAATGCCGACCTGCCGCTGGCTCAGGCAACTATCGATCGTTTCATGCGTCTGAACCCGACTCATCCTAACATCGACTATGTGATGTACATGCGCGGCCTCACCAACATGGCGCTGGACGACAGTGCGCTGCAGGGCTTCTTCGGCGTGGATCGTTCCGACCGTGACCCGCAGCATGCGCGTGATGCCTTCAATGACTTCTCCAAGCTGGTGCGCGGCTATCCGAACAGTCAGTACGTGACCGACGCGACCAAACGTCTGGTGTTCCTGAAAGATCGTCTGGCGAAATATGAATACTCCGTAGCGGAATACTATACCCGTCGTGGCGCATGGGTTGCCGTGGTTAACCGCGTAGAAGGTATGCTGCGTGATTATCCGGATACTCAGGCAACGCGCGACGGCCTGAAGCTGATGGAAAATGCTTACCGTCAGATGCAGATGACCGCTCAGGCTGAAAAAGTGGCGAAAATCATCGCTGCGAACAGCAGCAACACCTGATATTGCCTCAATGCAAAACGGCAGCCCGAAGGCTGCCGTTTTTTTATTCATTTTACCGCGTCGCTGAAGCGCTTAAGCCTCAACACATCCAGTCAACTATGGCCCCAATTTTTGCCTTCGACAAGGTAAATCTCACCTCTTCCTGCCCTGCCTCACAAAAAAGATTCCCTGACAAAAACCGACAAAATAACGTGATATAAATCACACATTTTGACATTAGGTCGGGTATGCTGGAATCACCAAGACGGAAAGACAAGAGGTAAAATTTATGACAATGAACATTACCAGTAAACAAATGGAAATTACTCCGGCAATCCGCCAGCACGTCGCAGACCGTCTCGCCAAACTGGATAAATGGCAAACTCATTTAATTAATCCACATATCATCCTGTCCAAGGAGCCGCAGGGTTTCATCGCTGACGCAACTATCAATACTCCAAACGGCCATCTGGTCGCCAGCGCAAAACACGAGGATATGTACACAGCAATTAACGATTTGATCAACAAGCTGGAACGGCAGCTCAATAAAGTGCAACACAAAGGTGAAGCCCGTCGCGCCGCAACATCGGTGAAAGACGCCAGCTTCGCGGAAGAAGTTGAAGAAGAGTAATCCTTTAAATTGAGTGTACTGCCAACGCGCCTTCGGGCGCGTTTTTTGTTTTTTATTGACAGGGTGAAAACAGTACGGGTACTTTAACGGTATCAATCACAGGATGACTTTATGAAACTTACGCCGTTCTTCTTCGCATTCTTTTTTACCTTCCCCTGACTGGGAGGCGTTTCGTCGTGTGATAAAGAATGCGAAGACGAACAACAAGGCCTCCCACACCGGGGGGCCTTTTTTATTGATAACGATAAAATGAGACAGGCAACACTATGACACCGGAAAACCCGTTACTGGATCTGCGAGTAAAAATCAGCGCGCTGGATGAGAAACTGCTGGCGCTGCTGGCCGAACGCCGCGCGCTTGCCGTTGAAGTGGGCAAAGCCAAGCTGGACTCCCATCGCCCGGTACGAGATATCGACCGCGAGCGCGATCTGCTGGAACGTCTCATTCAGCTCGGCAAAGCGCATCACCTCGATGCCCACTACATTACCCGGTTGTTCCAGCTCATCATCGAAGACTCCGTTCTCACTCAGCAAGCGCTGCTCCAGCAGCATCTGAATAAAACCAATCCACACTCTGCGCGTATCGCCTTCCTCGGTCCGAAAGGCTCTTATTCTCACCTGGCCGCACGTCAGTATGCCGCACGCCATTTCGAAGAATTTATTGAGAGCGGCTGCGCGAAGTTTGCCGACATATTTAATCAGGTTGAGACCGGCCAGGCGGATTACGCCGTCGTACCGATTGAAAACACCAGCTCCGGCGCCATCAACGACGTCTACGATTTGCTGCAGCACACCAGCCTGTCGCTGGTTGGCGAGCTGACGATCCCTATCGATCACTGCGTGCTGGTCTCTGGCTCAACCGACCTTAGCAAGATCGAAACGGTTTACAGTCATCCACAGCCGTTCCAGCAGTGCAGCCAGTTCCTGAACCGCTATCCGAGCTGGAAAATTGAGTACACCGAAAGCACCTCGGCGGCGATGGAAAAAGTGGCGCAGGCTAACTCCCCAACCGTCGCCGCGCTCGGCAGCGAAGCAGGCGGGGCGCTGTATGGTTTACAGGTGCTGGAACGCAATCTGGCGAACCAGACGCAAAATATCACCCGCTTCGTGGTGCTGGCCCGCAAAGCGATCAATGTGTCAGACCAGGTGCCGGCCAAAACCACGCTGCTGATGGCGACCGGCCAACAGGCCGGTGCGCTGGTTGAAGCCCTGCTGGTGCTGCGTAACCACAACCTGATCATGACCAGGCTGGAATCACGCCCAATTCACGGTAACCCGTGGGAAGAGATGTTCTACCTCGATATCCAGGCCAATCTGGAATCTGCTTCCATGCAGAAGGCCCTGCGCGAACTGGGCGAGATCACGCGCTCCATGAAGGTGTTGGGCTGCTATCCCAGCGAAAACGTCGTCCCGGTTGACCCGGCTTAACGCTCGATAAACCGGCTTTTCTTCATCCCTGCCACGTTCACCGGCAGGGTGAAGATAGCGCCGGAGAGCGGATACTTCGCCACCTCGTCCGCATCCATATTTTCCCGCGTGGTGGTAATAAACAGCGTTTTCATGTCATCGCCGCCAAAGCAGACCATCGTCGGGCAACGCACCGGCATGCGATATTCTTCCAGCTGCTCCCCTTGCGGAGAAAAACGCGCAATACGCCAGCCGTCAAACAGCGCGCTCCAGTAGCAGCCTTCCACATCCATGGCCGCGCCGTCCGGTATCCCTTCGCCCTCTTTAAACTGACGAAACACCTCGCGCCTGCCGGGTTCGCCCTTCTCATCAAGCGGCGTACGGTAAATTACGCCGTTTGGCGTGTCTGAGGTAAACATCCACTGCTTATCCGGGCTAAACGCTAAGCCGTTGTGGCCGTGAATATCACACTGGATCACTTTCGGCGTCAGGTCGTTGTCGATGCGCATCAGCAGGGCACCGTTGTAATCTCCCGGCCCCCAAAACGTGCCCGCGTAGAATCGTCCCAGAGAATCGGTGCCGCCGTCGTTAAAGCGTGCGAGCTGCGGGTTAGAGGGGTTATCGCACACCTTGCGGCGCAGCAGGCCGTGTTTATCGGTCAGCCAGATACCTGTTCTCATCGCAACGATAAAACCACCCTGCTCGCGCAGCGCGAAACAGCCCACCTCCTCATGGAAAGAGAGCACGGTGTGTTCTGCCGTCGGCAGATGGTAGCGGTGGATCTCCCCTTCCAGAATATCGGCCCAGTAGAGCGCGTGCTCTTCTGCGCTCCACGTCGGGCACTCAGGCAGATGCCCGGTGTAATTCAACAGCAGCTGCGGTTCGGCCATGACAGTTCCCCAAAATAAAAAAAGCCAGCATTGCTGGCTTTCAGTATATACATCATCGCATTACTGGCGACTGTCATTTGCCTGGCGCAACAGCGTCCGGCTCTCACTCTGGAAACGCTGCGCGTAATCGCCAAACCAGTGCTCGACCTTGCGGAAGCTGTCGATAAACGCCTGCTTGTCTCCGTGCTCCAGCAGCGTAATGGCTTCACCAAAGCGCTGATAGTAGCGCTTGATGAGCGCCAGATTGTTCTCGGAGGACATAATAATGTCCGCGTAAAGCTGCGGATCCTGAGCAAACAGGCGCCCGACCATCGCCAGCTCCAGACGATAGATAGGTGAAGAGAGCGCCAGCAGCTGTTCAAGCTGCACGTTCTCTTCCGCCAGATGCAGACCGTAGGCAAACGTCGCAAAGTGGCGCAGCGCCTGAATGAACGCCATGTTCTGATCGTGCTCGACCGCGCTGATGCGGTGCAGTCGCGCGCCCCATACCTGAATCTGTTCCAGGAACCACTGATAGGCTTCCGGCTGACGACCGTCGCAGTAAACCACCACCTGCTTAGCCAGGCTGCCGCTGTCCGGGCCAAACATCGGGTGCAGACCCAGTACCGGGCCCGTATGCGCAGCCAGCATCGCCTGCAGCGGACCATTTTTGACGGAGGCCAGATCCACCAGGATGCAATCTTTCGGTAAAGCAGGAAGCTTCCCGATGATCTGCTCCGTCACGTGGATCGGCACGCTGACGATAACCATCCCGGCATCTTTCATGAGTTCCGGAGCATGCGCCCAGTCCTCTTTTTCCAGAATGCGCACCTGATAGCCAGAAAGCGTCAGCATTTTTTCAAACAGACGCCCCATCTGTCCTGCCCCGCCGACAATCACCACCGGCCGCAGGGACGGACAAAGGGTTTTAAAACCCTTGTCGTTTTCGCTGGAATAGGATTCCCGCATCACGCGACGCAGAACATCTTCAATTAAATCCGGCGAAACGCCCAGCGCCTGGGCCTCTTTGCGACGAGAGGCCAGCATTGAGGCTTCGCGCTCCGGGACGTAAATCGGCAGGCCGTATTTGCTTTTCACCTCACCGACTTCGGCAACCAGCGCCATGCGGCGCGCCAGCAGGTCCAGCAGCGCCTTATCCACTTCATCAATTTGATCGCGCAGTGCGGTCAATTCAGCAACCATAACTAACCTCTTAAGCCAGACGCGTCGCCAGCTGGCCTTTCAAATCTTTGTGGATCTCACGCAGCAGCGCATCGGTGGTTTCCCAGCTGATGCAGGCATCCGTCACGGAGACGCCGTGCTTCATTGCACTGCGCGGTTGTTCAGATGATTGATTGCCTTCATGAATATTGCTCTCAATCATCAGACCGATAATCGAACGGTTGCCATCTTTGATCTGTGCGACCACGGATTCCGCAACCGCAGGCTGGCGACGGTAATCTTTATTTGAATTACCATGACTGCAATCTACCATCAGTGCCGGGCGCAGTCCCGCCTGCTCCATCTCTTTTTCACACTGTGCCACGTCCGCCGGGCTGTAGTTAGGTGCTTTCCCGCCGCGCAGGATCACATGGCCGTCCGGGTTACCCTGCGTTTGCAGGAGGCAGACCTGTCCCGCCTGGTTGATACCAACGAAACGGTGCGGCATCGCAGCAGCGCGCATGGCGTTGATCGCCGTCGCCAGGCTGCCATCGGTACCGTTTTTAAAGCCAACCGGCATTGACAGGCCAGACGCCATCTCGCGGTGGGTTTGCGATTCCGTGGTACGCGCGCCAATCGCCGACCAGCTGAACAGATCGCCCAGGTACTGCGGGCTGTTCGGGTCCAGCGCTTCGGTTGCCAGCGGCAGTCCCATGCTGACCAGCTCCACCAGCAGGCGACGCGCAATCTTCAGGCCTGCTTCCACATCAAACGAGCCATCCATGTGCGGATCGTTAATCAACCCTTTCCAGCCGACGGTCGTACGTGGCTTCTCAAAATAGACGCGCATCACCAGATAGAGGCTATCGCTGACCTCCTCCGCTAACGCTTTAAATCGACGAGCATATTCAATGGCGGTTTCAGGATCGTGAATGGAGCAAGGACCGCATACCACCAGCAGGCGCGGATCGCGGCCGGCGATAATGTCAGAAATGGTCTGGCGAGAGTGCTCGATCTGAGCCTCCTGCGCGACGCTCAGCGGAAATTCCGCTTTCAGTTGATCCGGAGTGATTAACACCTGTTCGTCAGTGATATGTACGTTGTTCAGCGCGTCTTTTTGCATGATGGCGATCCTGTAAAGCTCGTTTGCGATAGTTGTATTCCTCAATGAGGTGAAACCACGATACCATAAAAAGTAAACATTTCAATCCAAAATACGTACACATTAGTTTACACAAGCCAATTTATTGCAAAAATCAGCCGATAAAAACGTAAACTTTAAATTACAGACAGGTTTTCTTTAGCCAGGCTATGCTGAAGAAAAAAGGAGAATGGCTATGCGTTCAATTGCTCTCGTGCTGTTGTCGCTGTTTTTAACGGGCTGTCAGATCAATCCTTACACCTTCCAGCCCGACTGGACCAGCCCATCCTGGTTTGATGCAGGTAAAGAAGACGCCATGAATGGCCTGCCGGTTAAAGATAACCAGACCCTGGCCGATAGCTTTAACGACACACACGTTGATCGTAGTGAATATCTTCGCGGCTATGCTGATGGTCAGAAGAAAGTCTGCGAAGAAGGGTTTATTCACGCCTGGGGATTAGCAGGCAAATCTTTCCCTGCCAGTTGCGATACAGCCGAAAACGCGGCAAAACTGCGTTCGTCATGGCAGCAAGGGATGGATGAAAGTATGCGCTCCAGCAGACTGAATTAATCTATTTTTATCCACCGGAAAATAAACAACAGTAGGATTTAGCTTAGGTCGGCCTCATGCTATTTCTGACATAATGACGGCCCTGATAAACAATGGTATTCTGCCCGCAACTCTTAAGGACATCTATTTCCAGAGCGATGTGGCGGATTCTGGTGAGAAATTTATTCTTGATCTCTTTTTTCCGACTCACTCTGGTGATAATGCTGTTCCTTATGGTGGGCCCTGCGGCGGCAGGCACGCTTACGGAAACGGATAAATCGGTACGCTCGATTGTCTCAGGCATCGTGAGCTATACGCGATGGCCGTCACTTTCCGGTCAGCCTAAACTCTGCGTCTACGCCACTTCGCACTATACGCACGCCCTCAGCGGCGATGAGGGGCATAGCGAGTTACCTTATACTCCCGTTATTGTACGTAACGATCAGGAAGCCCTGGCCGCGACGTGCGATGCGATCTATTTCGGGTCTGAATCACCGGCAAAACAACTTGAATTAATAAGTCAATATCAGGGCAGAGCGTTGCTATTAATCTCAGAGCAAAATCCGGAATGTGTAATTGGCAGTGCCTTTTGCCTGATAATCGATCGCGGCCAGGTACGGTTCGCCGTCAATCTGGATGCATTGACACGCAGTGGCGTAAGAGTCAATCCGGATGTATTAATGCTTGCACGGAATAAGCAGCATGGATAAAGATTTCACTTCAACGCCACGTCCGACGTTTAAAAGAACGTTGAGGCGAAACAGCATGATAAGCGTCATCATCACGATGACGTTAATATGGCTGCTGCTCTGTTTTGCTTCCGTCGTGACGTTAAAACAATACGCGCAAAAGAATCTCGAATTAACCGGCGCAACAATGAGCCACAGCCTGGAAGCCTCGCTGGTGTTCAACGACTCGCTGGCGGCCAACGAAACGCTGGCTGCGCTGGGCAAACAGGGGCAGTTTGCCGTGGCCGAGGTTATTAACGCGCATAAAAAGCGGTTTGCCTACTGGTCCTGGAACCCGGAGGACAACAACGACACGCTGGGCGCACTGGTCAGCCGCTGGCTTTTCCCCGTACCGGTTGCGCAGCCCATCATGCATAACGGCGCAACGATCGGCGAAATTCGCCTGACCGCGCGTGACAGTCTGATCGGCCATTTCATCTGGATGTCGTTTGCCGTTCTGACCGGCTGTATTCTCTTTGCAACCGTCGTCGCGCTCACCATTACCCAGTCTTTGCACCATGGGATGGTCACAGCCCTGCAAAACATCACCGACGTGGTGCATGACGTTCGCACTAACCGCAACTTCTCCCGCCGGGTGAAAGACGGCCGTATTGAAGAGTTTCACCAGTTTGGTGAGGACTTCAACAGCCTTCTGGATGAGATGGAGGAGTGGCAACTGAAGCTTCAGGCGAAAAATGCCCAGCTGCTGCGTACCGCCATGCACGACCCGCTCACCGGTCTTGCCAACCGCGCTGCGTTTCGTAACAGCATTGCAGCCTTAATGAACGACCCTTCAGCCAAAACAAACTCGGCCCTGCTCTTCCTTGACGGTGATAATTTCAAGTTTATTAACGACACCTGGGGACACGCGGCAGGTGACTGCGTGCTGATAGAAGTCGCCAGCAGGATGATGGAGTTTGGCGACAAACGTCACCAGGCATACCGCCTTGGCGGTGACGAATTCGCCATGGTGCTGTACGGCGTACACTCTGAGCTCGAGGTTCAACACATTTGTGCTGCGCTATCGCAGCAGTTTATCCGTCCGTTTGATCTTCATAACGGACAAAAAGCATCGATGTCACTCAGCATTGGCTTTGCTCTGGCGTGGGAAAATGCTTCCGTGGAAGCATTACTGGAGAGGGCTGACCGCAACATGTATCAGGTGAAAAACCAGCGTACGAAAACAACAAGTTAGAAAGGATACACTATGTTAAAACGTTACTTCGCGCCGATAGTTCTGGCCTCACTGGTTCTGGCAGGCTGTCAGTCGCCCCCGGAAGGCAAATTCACTCCTGAGCAAATTTCGGCGATGAAGTCTTACGGTTTTAACGAACTGAACGGTGACTGGTCGCTTGGCATGTCGGACACCATCCTGTTTGATAAAAATGACGCCAGACTGCGCCCGGAAAGTGAAACGCAGATCCAGTCCATGGCCTCTCGCCTGGCGGAAACCGGCCTGAACCACGCGCGAATGGACGGTCACACGGATAACTACGGTGAAGAAAGCTACAACGAAGCGCTGTCGTTAAAACGCGCCAATGCCGTGGCCGATGCCTGGGCGAAGGGGGCAAATATCCCGCGCAGCAATCTCACCACGCGGGGGTTAGGTCAAAAATACCCGGTTGCGAGCAACAGTACTCCGCAAGGGCGCGCTGAAAACCGCCGCGTCGCAGTGGTGATCAGCACGCCATAGGCTTATTTTGCGGATGATTCGGCGAGCGTCACCCTGGTTGCCGCTCGCCAGCGCAGCCAGTCCACCACAACAAACAGCGCCAGACTCACGCCCATGACCGGCAAGGCGAGCCCCAGCAGTATGCTGATTACCACCGTAACGCCTCTTCCCCATCCTGACAGCGCCAGCCAGCTCTGACAAAGCGTCTGCACCGGATCCACCGCCGACTGTGCCGGACGACGCATCCACCACATCCGGTAACCCCAGACGATGAGCACGCACAGGGCGAGGCCGAACGCCACCAGCAGCAGCTGATTCACCAGCCCGAATAAGATCCCCATATGGAAATCCACGCCCCAACGGGTCAGTTTTGCCATTAACGGGAAATCCTCGAAACGGGTTCTGTCCAGAACCTGCATCGTCGAAGGATCAACCGCAACGGCGTCCACCTGGGTCGGCCAGCTGCGATCGATTTCCGTCACGGTCCAGGCGCTATCCGCCTTTTTTGCCGGGCGGATCTCCAGTCTGTTGGCATCAATTCCCGCGTTACGGGCCGCGCTTAATACTCCGTCAAACTGCGTCAGATCCATCGCCATTTCCGGCATCATCATTCCGCCGTGATGGCCCCGGTGTTCGGCATGCTCATTCACGATCTCCTGTTGACCGGAAAGCGTCGTGTTCACCTGCGGGGTAAGCCAGTTCATCTCTGCCCGCAGCTTATCAACGTTCCCGCCAGCCCACTGGGACCAGGTCAGGCCGGTTGCTGAGAACAACAGCATTCCGCCCAGCAGACTCCAGCCCAGCGTCACGTGCATCCGACGACGATTCTGGAAGCGATTATTGATCCGCCGTTTGGGTCGGGTATAAAACCACAGGACAGCACCGCCCAGCGCGGCAACCCACATCCAGGAGGCGGCAAGCTCGCTGTAGAGCCGCCCCACGTCGCCCAGCATCAGAGAGGTATGCAGATAATCAATAGTCTGACGCAGCGGTAAAATCCCGCTGGTGCCGTATACCGTCATATCTCCCAGCACCGCCAGGCTTACCGGATCAATAAAAATAGCCCGGTTCTCCGATGGGCCAAGCGTCGGATCGGCAAACATCACGCGGGTGGTTTCGCCTTCAGCCAGCCCCGGACGCACGGCGTGCAAATGCACATCTGATCCAATGTTTTTTTCCGCCACGGCAATTTGTTCCGCCAGCGGCTGCGGCACGCCCACGGAATCCGTGTGGAGCGCGTGCCGGTAGAGCGCATTCTCCAGCTGCGGGGTCGCCACATACAGCGTACCGGTCAGCGCGGCAAAGAAGATAAACGGACCAACAAAAAGCCCGACGTAGAAATGGAGGCGACGCAGCAGGTTTCCCCATGCCGCGCGCGGAGTGCAGGTAGTCATACTTTTCCTTTTTAAGGCAAAAAGTTATCGATTTAGTTTTAAAGGGAAAAAGCAGACTGCCGCGGCGGCGCGCGGGTATCAGGGTAAAGCCAGGGGAAAAAGTGCCAGTGGCTGACCGCCTCGCGCGGCGGCTTAATGCGAAGCCTCTGTAATACCGCGCTGAGCAGGACGATCAGCGCCAGCATCACGCCAGGGACATGCGCTAACAGCACGCAGTAGCCGCACGCTTCCGCATGGTCGACAGGCATCGTATGCGGCATATCGCCCTGATGCTCGTCCATCGACATCATGCTCATGTCATGATGCATGCCCGGCATCGCGCTCATGGGATCTTTCTGCAAGGAGACGGAGATAAGCGGCGCCACCACGATCAGCAGGATCGCAAACAGCGCGGTCAATGCCGCTGCGCGTTTCCGGCCAGGCTGATGCAGTACGTTATCCACTTCTCCTCCTTTCAAGAGGCAAGCATTGTAAATGATTTATGACAAAAGGGTTAACGCGAGAGGTGCGCAGGGATAAAAAAAGGGCCAGCCTTTCGGCCAGCCCTTTCTAACAGGATGTCGCTTAAGCGAATCTTAGTTCAGACGCTCTTTAATACGAGCAGACTTACCAGTACGCTCACGCAGGTAGTACAGTTTAGCTTTACGTACAGCACCACGACGTTTAACAGCAATGCTGTCAACTACCGGAGAGTGAGTCTGGAAGACACGCTCAACGCCTTCGCCGTTGGAAATTTTACGAACAGTGAATGCAGAGTGCAGACCGCGGTTACGAATAGCGATAACCACGCCCTCGAATGCCTGCAGACGTTTTTTGGAACCTTCAACAACCCATACTTTCACTTCCACGGTGTCACCTGGACGGAAGGAAGGTACGTCCTGCTTCATCTGCTCTTGTTCAAGTTGCTTAATAATGTTGCTCATAATTTAATCTCTTATCCTGGGTAAACTGATATTCGGGAGCGTATTACGCATTCCCATCATGTTCATGCTGCTGGTGCGCGTGTTCAGTTTTGAACTCGGCCAGCAACTTTGCTTGCTCTTCAGTCAGAGCCAGGTTTTCCAGAAGTTCAGGTCTTCTAAGCCAGGTTCGGCCCAGCGACTGCTTCAAACGCCAGCGACGTATCTCGGCATGGTTTCCAGACAGTAACACTGCCGGTACTTCCATCCCTTCTAACACTTCAGGACGAGTATAGTGTGGACAGTCCAGCAACCCATCGGCAAAGGAATCTTCCGTTGCCGAAGCTTCATGGCCCAGAACTCCCGGAATGAACCGGGCGACGGAGTCAATCAGCGTCATTGCGGGTAACTCACCACCGCTGAGAACGTAATCGCCGATAGACCATTCTTCGTCAATCTCGGTTTGAATTACGCGCTCATCTATCCCTTCGTAGCGCCCACAGACCAGAATCAGCTTTTGATTCGTCGCCAGTTCGCTCACGCCCGCTTGATCAAGCTTGCGTCCCTGAGGTGACAGATAAATCACCTTTGCGCCTTCACCTGCCGCGGCTTTTGCTGTGTGAATGGCGTCCCGTAAGGGTTGCACCATCATTAGCATCCCCGGTCCGCCGCCGTAAGGACGATCGTCCACGGTACGGTGCCGGTCATGAGTAAAGTCACGAGGACTCCAGCTCTGGATGCTCAGCAGGCCATTCTTTACTGCCCGGCCAGTTACCCCGTAATCGGTAATCGCGCGGAACATTTCAGGAAACAGGCTAATTATGCCAATCCACATAGCGCCGTCTTTTACCGTTTATCCGGAGAATTTAAAAACCAGGATCCCAATCTACTTCAATGGTTTGAGTAGTGAGATCGACTTTCTTGATAACCTGTCCATCGAGGAACGGAACCAACCGCTCCTTGATGCCAAATGCATCTTTCAGGTTTGCCTTAATGACGAGAACGTCATTTGACCCGGTTTCCATCATATCGATGACTTTCCCCAGGCTGTAGCCTTCGGTAGTGACTACCTGGCAACCCATAAGGTCTTTCCAGTAGTAGTCGCCCTCTTCCAGCTGTGGCAACTGCGACGAATCCACGACAATTTCACAATTAGTCAGCGCATTCGCAGCATCACGATCGTCAACGCCTTTCAGCTTGATGATGATGTCCTGATTGTGGTGACGCCAGCTTTCCAGCTCGACCTCTTCCCACTTACCGCCTTTCTGGATAAACCAGGGCTGGTAATCAAAAATGCTATCAGCGTCTTCAGTGGAGGAAAACACTCTGAGCCAACCACGGATACCGTAGCAAGAACCCATTTTTCCCAATACGATCGGTTCAACAGGTGCTTTATTGCTCATCATGACCACCGTGACAGATTAAGCTGCTTTGTTTGCTGCTTTGATCAGCGTAGCAACGCGATCGGAAACAGTAGCGCCCTGGCCAACCCAGTGAGCGATACGATCCAGATCCAGACGAGTTTCTTCTTCTGCGCCAGCGGCCAGTGGGTTGAAGAAACCAACGCGCTCGATGAAGCGACCGTTGCGTGCATTACGGCTGTCAGTCACAACAACCTGGTAGAACGGACGCTTTTTAGCGCCGTGACGAGCTAAACGAATAGTTACCATAACATCCTCTTGTGTGAATAAAACAACCGGGCCCCATCGAGGAACGGAGCCCGGGTGTCATATTAAAAGCCCGAAAATTTTACTCATTTTCGGGCAAAAAGCAATCTCAAAAGCGATTAACGCCCTGGAAAACCGGGTGGCATCATGCCTTTCATGCCGCGCATCATCTTCGCCATGCCGCCTTTCTTCATTTTCTTCATCATTCGCTGCATGTCGTCGAACTGTTTAAGAAGGCGGTTAACGTCCTGCACCTGCATGCCGCAACCGGCTGCGATACGGCGTTTACGGGAACCTTTGATGATATCCGGGTTAGCGCGCTCCTTGAGGGTCATCGAGTTGATGATCGCCTCCATACGCACCAGCACCTTGTCATCCATCTGCGCTTTCACGTTGTCAGGGATCTGGCCCATGCCCGGCAGTTTGCCCATCAGGCTGGCCATGCCGCCCATGTTTTTCATCTGACGCAGCTGCTCAAGGAAGTCGGTAAGATCGAAACCGTCGCCTTTTTTCAGCTTGCTGGCCAGCTTCTCGGCCTGCGCGCGGTCAACCTTGCTCTCGATATCTTCGATCAGCGACAGCACGTCGCCCATGCCGAGGATACGGGAGGCAATACGATCCGGGTGGAACGGCTCGAGCGCTTCAGTTTTCTCGCCCACGCCGAGGAATTTAATCGGCTTACCGGTGATGTGACGAATGGAGAGCGCCGCACCGCCGCGGGCGTCACCGTCCACTTTGGTCAGCACCACGCCGGTTAGCGGCAGCGCTTCGTTAAACGCTTTCGCGGTATTCGCCGCATCCTGACCGGTCATGGCATCGACAACGAACAGGGTCTCTACCGGGTTGATAGAGGCATGCACCTGCTTAATCTCGTCCATCATCGCTTCGTCAACGTGTAGACGACCGGCGGTATCCACCAGCAGCACGTCGTAGAATTTCAGCTTCGCTTCTTTCAGCGCCGCGTTAACGATGTCGACAGGCTTCTGCGCCACGTCGGACGGGAAGAAATCTACGCCGACCTGTTCGGCCAGAGTTTCCAGCTGTTTGATCGCCGCCGGGCGATAGACGTCCGCAGAAACCACCAGCACTTTCTTCTTGTGCTTTTCACGCAGGAATTTACCCAGCTTGCCGACGCTGGTCGTTTTACCCGCACCCTGCAGGCCCGCCATCAGCACCACGGCCGGCGGCTGAGCCGCCAGGTTAAGCACCTGGTTCTCTTCGCCCATCGCCGAAACCAGTTCATTACGAACGATTTTGACGAACTCCTGACCCGGGGTCAGGCTCTTGTTAACTTCATGACCAACCGCTTTCTCTTTTACGCGGTTGATAAAATCACGAACAACCGGCAACGCGACGTCTGCTTCCAGCAGCGCCATGCGCACTTCGCGCAGCGTTTCCTTGATGTTCTCTTCAGTAAGGCGTCCGCGGCCGCTGATGTTGCGCAGCGTGCGCGACAAACGATCGGTTAAATTATCAAACATTGTCTCTCGCCTGAGTAGAAACGTTGGGCCGCCATGGGCGACACATACACAGAATTTTGCCGGAGTATAACATGAAGGCGCCTTTGTTGTTATGCAACGGTTGGAGCAGGCGTCACGTAACGTTATACTGCTTCTCTTTCTTATTAAGACAACTGTCGATGCCTATATGCCTGTTTTCGCACTGATCGCCCTTGTTGCCTACTCTGTCAGCCTCGCGCTGATCGTTCCCGGACTGCTGCAAAAAAACAGCGGCTGGCGGCGCATGGCTATTCTTTCCGCGGTGATCGCACTGATCAGCCACGCGTTTGCGCTGGAATCACGCATCATTCCCGGCGACGGCAGCGTGCAAAACCTGAGCGTCCTCAACGTCGGCTCGCTGGTCAGCCTGATGATCTGCACGGTAATGACCATCGTCGCGTCTAAAAATCGCGGCTGGCTGCTGCTGCCGATTGTCTATACCTTCGCGCTGATCAATCTGGCCCTCGCCACCTTTATGCCTAATGAATTCATTACGCATCTGGAGGCGACGCCGGGGATGTTGGTGCATATCGGCCTGTCGCTCTTTGCCTACGCGACGCTGATCATTGCCGCGCTTTACGCCATGCAGCTCGCCTGGATTGACTACCAGCTGAAAAACAAAAAGCTGGCGTTTAACCATGAAATGCCGCCGCTGATGGTCATTGAGCGTAAGATGTTCCACATCACCCAGGTGGGCGTGGTGCTGCTGACGCTCACGCTCTGCACGGGCCTGTTTTACATGAAGAACCTGTTCAGCGTGGAGAATATCGATAAAGCGGTGCTCTCCATCATCGCGTGGTTTGTCTATATTGTCCTGTTATGGGGCCATTATCATGAAGGCTGGCGCGGTCGTCGCGTGGTCTGGTTCAACGTCGCGGGTGCGGGCATTCTCACCCTTGCCTATTTTGGCAGCCGCTTCATACAGCAATTTGCTGGCTAAGTAACAAAAGGAGTTCCCCCTGGAACACATCTCTACCACCACGCTGATCGTTATCCTGATCGTCATGGTGGTCATCTCCGCCTATTTCTCCGGCTCGGAAACCGGCATGATGACCCTAAACCGCTACCGGTTACGTCATCGTGCTAAACAGGGTAACCGTGCCGCTCGTCGCGTTGAAAAACTGCTTCGCAAGCCGGATCGCCTGATAAGCCTGGTGCTCATCGGCAACAACCTTGTCAACATTCTGGCCTCCGCCCTCGGCACCATCGTTGGGATGCGCCTGTACGGCAACGCCGGGGTGGCGATTGCCACCGGCGTGCTGACGTTCGTGGTGCTGGTGTTTGCCGAAGTGCTGCCGAAAACCATCGCCGCGCTTTACCCGGAGAAAGTCGCCTACCCGAGCAGCTTCCTGCTGGCACCGCTGCAGATCCTGATGATGCCCATGGTCTGGCTGCTGAACATGGTGACGCGCATACTGATGCGGATGGTAGGAATCAAAGCCGACGTCACCATCAGCAGCGCGCTCAGCAAAGAGGAGCTGCGCACCATCGTGAATGAATCCCGCTCGCAGATCTCCCGGCGCAATCAGGACATGCTCCTGTCAGTGCTGGATCTGGAAAAGGTGAGCGTCAACGACATTATGGTGCCGCGTAACGAAATCGTCGGTATCGACATCAATGACGACTGGAAAGCCATCGTCCGCCAGCTGACGCACTCCCCGCACGGGCGCATTGTGCTGTATCGCGATTCGCTGGATGACGCCATCAGCATGCTGCGCGTGCGCGAAGCCTACCGTCTGATGACCGAGAAAAAAGAGTTCACCAAAGAGGTGATGCTGCGCGCCGCCGACGAGATTTACTACGTGCCGGAAGGAACGCCGCTCAGCACGCAGCTGGTGAAATTCCAGCGCAACAAGAAAAAAGTCGGCCTGGTGGTCAATGAGTACGGCGACATTCAGGGGCTGGTGACGGTCGAAGATATTCTGGAAGAGATTGTCGGGGACTTTACTACGTCAATGTCACCTTCCCTCGCGGAAGAGGTTACCCCGCAAAACGACGGCTCGGTGCTGATTGACGGTAGCGCGAACATTCGTGAACTCAACAAAGCCTTTAACTGGCATTTACCGGAAGATGAGGCTCGTACGATTAACGGGATGATTCTGGAAGCGCTGGAAGAGATCCCGGCGGCGGGCACGCGGGTGCGCATTGAGCAGTACGATATTGATATCCTGGACGTGCAGGACAATATGATTAAGCAGGTGAAAGTCCTGCCCGTAAAACCCCTGCGCGAAAGTATCGCTGAGTAAGGCTGTAGGCCGGGTAAGGCGAAACCGCCACCCGGCACTACGAATGGCAAATTACGCTTTCGCTTTCGCCACGGTCACCATCGCAGCGCGAATGGTACGGCCGTTCAGGGTGTAACCTTTCTGCATCACGCCCAGCACTTTACCGGCTTCGACCTCTTCGGACTCCACCATTGCAATCGCCTGGTGGACGTTTGGATCCAGCGGTACGTTGGTATCGGCAATCACTTCCACGCCAAACTTACGCACTACGTCGAGCATGGATTTCAGCGTCAGTTCGATACCTTCGATCATCGCCGCGTTGTCCGGATTCGCTTTGTCAGCCACTTCCAGCGCGCGATCGAGGCTATCAATAACCGGCAGCAGTTCGTTGACGAATTTCTCCAGCGCAAATTTATGCGCCTTCTCAACGTCCTGCTCGGTACGACGACGCAGGTTTTCCATTTCCGCCTTGATGCGCAGAACACCATCGCGTTCGCGATTCTGTGCTTCTACCAGCTGGGCTTCCAGATTCGCAATTTTTTCATCGCGCGGGTCCACCTGCTCAGCAGATGCGTCTGGCTCTACAGCCTCAACTTCATCGTGCTGTTCCGTGATAATTTCTTCAGGGGCTTGCCCCTCAGGCGTTTTCTGTTCTTTACTACTCATGAATTTCTCCGCGTTTTTCTGCATTCATCTCGCTAACTTCGCTTATTATGGGGATCAGTTTCCGGGATTCAAGGGAACAAGACAGATTGTCATCATTCATCAGGCACAAGGACCTCCAGAAAATGAATAATCATTTCAGGTGTATTGGGATCGTCGGGCATCCGCGTCACCCTACCGCACTAACGACACATGAAATGTTGTATCGCTGGTTGTGTAGCAAAGGCTATGAAGTGATGGTCGAGCAGCAGATTGCGCAGGAACTGCAGCTGAAAAGCGTCAAAACCGGCACGCTGGCGGAAATTGGCCAACAGGCCGATCTCGCCGTGGTGGTGGGCGGCGACGGCAACATGCTCGGCGCGGCCCGCACGCTGGCGCGCTATGACATTAAGGTCATCGGCATCAACCGTGGCAATCTCGGCTTTTTAACCGACCTCGACCCGGACAATGCGCAGCAGCAGCTGGCTGACGTGCTGGAAGGGCACTATATCAGCGAAAAACGCTTTTTACTGGAAGCGCAGGTGTGTCAGCAGGACTGCCAGAAGCGCATCAGCACCGCGATTAACGAGGTGGTTCTTCACCCCGGGAAAGTGGCGCACATGATTGAATTCGAAGTTTACATCGACGAAATCTTTGCTTTCTCCCAGCGTTCCGACGGGCTGATTATCTCCACTCCGACCGGCTCAACTGCCTACTCGCTTTCTGCCGGCGGCCCAATCCTGACGCCCTCGCTGGATGCCATTACCCTGGTGCCGATGTTCCCGCACACGCTCTCCGCCCGCCCGCTGGTCATCAACGGCGACAGCACGATACGTCTGCGCTTCTCGCATCGCCGTAACGACCTGGAGATCAGCTGCGACAGCCAGATAGCGCTGCCGATCCAGGAAGGTGAAGATGTTCTCATTCGTCGATGTGATTACCACCTTAATCTGATTCATCCGAAAGATTACAGCTATTTCAACACATTAAGCTCGAAGCTTGGCTGGTCAAAAAAATTGTTCTGATTTTGCATCCAGTACTTTACTGTATAAAAAACCAGTTTATACTGTATGAAAACACAGTTATGGTTTTTCATACAGGAAAACAATTATGCTGGCACAACTGACCATCAGCAACTTTGCCATTGTTCGTGAGCTTGAGATCGATTTCCACAGCGGCATGACGGCGATCACCGGGGAAACCGGTGCAGGTAAATCCATTGCCATTGATGCCCTCGGCTTGTGCCTTGGTGGCCGCGCAGAGGGCGACATGGTGCGCATGGGCGCAAACCGTGCCGACCTGTGCGCCCGTTTCTCCCTGAAAGACACCCCTGCCGCCCAGCGCTGGCTGGAACAGAACCAGCTTGAAGATGGACGTGAGTGTTTACTTCGCCGCGTGATCAGCAGCGACGGTCGTTCACGTGGCTTTATCAACGGTACGGCGGTTCCGCTCTCCCAGCTTCGCGAACTCGGCCAGCTGCTTATCCAGATCCACGGTCAGCACGCGCACCAGCAACTCGTCAAACCTGAACAGCAGAAAGCGCTACTGGATGGCTATGCGGGTGAGTACGCGCTTACTCAGCTTATGGCGGAGCACTATCGCCAGTGGCATCAGAGCTGCCGTGAACTTGCCCAGCACCAGCAGCAAAGCCAGGAGCGCGCCGCGCGTGCGGAGCTGCTGGCGTACCAGCTTAAAGAGCTCAACGAATTCAACCCGCAGCCGGGTGAGTTTGAGCAAATCGACGAAGAGTACAAACGTCTGGCGAACAGCGGCCACCTGCTCTCAACCAGCCAGAATGCGCTCAACCTGCTGGCGGACGGCGAAGACGTGAACCTGCAAAGCCAGCTGTATAACGTCCGCCAGCTCATTACCGAACTGGTTGGCATGGACAGCAAGCTTTCTGGCGTCCTGGATATGCTGGAAGAAGCGGCCATTCAGATCTCCGAAGCCAGTGACGAACTGCGCCACTACTGTGAACGTCTGGATCTCGACCCGAACCGTCTGTTTGAGCTGGAGCAGCGCATTTCCCGTCAAATTTCACTGGCGCGCAAGCACCACGTCACGCCGGAAGAGCTGCCAGGATTCTATCAGTCTCTGCTGGAAGAACAGCAGCAGCTTGACGATCAGGCTGACTCGCAGGAAACCCTCTCTCTCGCGGTGAACCTGCATCATGAACAGGCGCTGGCGACAGCGCAAAAGCTGCATGAAATCCGTCAGCATTACGCCCAGGAGCTAAGCCAGCACATCACCGACAGCATGCACACGCTGGCGATGCCGCACGGTATCTTCACCATTGATGTCCGCTTTGAAGAGAACCACCTGACGGCAGAAGGTGCGGACCGCATCGAGTTCCGCGTCACCACCAACCCGGGGCAGCCGCTGCAGGCTATCTCCAAAGTGGCCTCCGGTGGTGAACTTTCGCGTATTGCGCTGGCGATTCAGGTGATTACCGCGCGTAAAATGGAAACCCCGGCGCTGATTTTCGATGAAGTGGATGTCGGCATCAGCGGCCCAACGGCGGCGGTGGTGGGCAAACTGCTGCGCCAGCTAGGCGAATCAACGCAGGTGATGTGTGTCACCCACCTGCCGCAGGTCGCGGGCTGTGGCCATCATCACTTTATCGTCAGCAAAGAAACCGACGGTGAAATGACCGAAACGCACATGAAGCCGCTGGATAAACGTGCGCGTCTGCAGGAGCTTGCTCGCCTGCTCGGCGGCAGCGAAGTCACCCGCAATACGCTCGCGAACGCGAAAGAACTGCTGGCGGCATAAACTTTTTCGGGATCTCAGGGTCATACAGAACAACAAAAACGCCGCCAGACCGGTTTCAAAGTGGGGCAAGGTCTATTATCATCGGCATATTACATATGAGCCGCGTTCTGCTCGGGCCCGAAAAGGAATCAAATCACTATGCGTTGTAAAATGCTGACCGCTGCCGCAGCGGTTCTTCTGATGTTGACCGCAGGCTGTTCCACTCTGGAGAAAGTGGTTTACCGTCCTGACATCAACCAGGGGAACTACCTTACCCCTAACGATGTGTCCAAAATCCGTGTGGGGATGACACAACAGCAGGTCGCTTATGCACTGGGAACCCCGATGATGTCCGATCCGTTCGGCACTAACACCTGGTTCTATGTATTCCGTCAGAAGCCGGGCCACGAAGATGCGACCCAGCAGACCCTGACGCTGACCTTCAGCAGCGCCGGTGTGTTGACCAACATCGACAACAAGCCTGCCCTGACCAAATAATCAGAAGTCAGAAATGCAAAAAGGTGCTCATTGAGCACCTTTTTTGTTTTTCTTTTATCCCCTCGCCCCTTTGGGGAGAGGGTCAGGGTGAGGGGAAAACACGCTACTTACCCGATTTCTCCGCGCGCTGACGTCGCAGCTCTTTCGGATCGGCAATCAGCGGACGATAAATCTCCACCCGGTCGCCCTCTTTCAGCACATCACCCAGCTTCACCGGACGGCTATAAATCCCGACCTTATTTTTCGCCAGGTCGATATCGCTGCGAAGTTCGAGGATGCCGGACGCGCGGATAGCCGCCTCAACGGTTGCACCCTCTTCCAGCGTCACGCGCTGCAGATACTGCTTCTCCGGTAGCGCATACACCACTTCTACAGCAATCTTATGCGACACTGTAAACCTCTTTGGCGCGGGTGGTGAACGCCTGAACCATATTCGAGGCCAGCTCTTTAAAGATGCGGCCAAACGCCAGCTCAATCAGCTTATTGGTAAATTCAAAGTCCAGCTGGAACTCGATGCGACAGGCGTCAGCGCTCAACGGCGTAAACTTCCAGCCCCCCATCAGGGTTTTAAACGGACCATCCACCAGATGCATCAAAATACTCTGATTGCTGGTCAGCGTATTGCGGGTGGTGAACGTCTTGCTGATCCCCGCTTTGGAGACATCCACCGCCGCAGTCATCTGCGTCGGGCCGGACTCCAGAACGCGGCTCCCGGTGCACCCCGGAATAAATTCTGGATAAGACTGAACGTCGTTCACTAACTGATACATTTGTTCCGCGCTGTAAGGCACGAGCGCAGTACGGCTAATCTGAGGCATAGCATTTCCCATGGTCACACAACGGACAAATAATAACATTTATCACCTGTTAAAAAAACGCTAAGCCTCATCTCGTGCTAAGATAGCGCGTTAGACCTCACAGGACGCAATGAGGTGACTTTTTGAAATCAGATTACCGACGGCTTTACGACACTTATGACGAAGAAAAAAGCACATAAACCAGGCTCGGCGACCATTGCGCTCAACAAGCGTGCTCGCCACGAGTATTTCATTGAAGAAGAATTCGAAGCTGGCCTTGCGTTGCAGGGCTGGGAAGTAAAATCGCTGCGCGCCGGGAAAGCCAACATCGGCGATAGCTACGTGATCCTGAAAGATGGCGAAGCCTTCCTGTTCGGCGCGAACTTTACGCCGCTGACCGTCGCCTCCTCACACTACGTGTGTGACCCAACGCGCACGCGTAAATTGCTGCTGAACAAGCGTGAGCTGGAATCCCTCTACGGACGCATCAACCGTGAAGGTTTCACCGTGGTAGCCCTGTCGCTGTACTGGAAAAACGCCTGGTGTAAAGTGAAAGTTGGCGTCGCAAAAGGTAAAAAACAGCACGACAAACGTACTGACCTGAAAGAGCGCGAGTGGCAACTTGATAAAGCGCGCATCATGAAAAACGCAGGACGTTGATTCTGCACACTTATTGTACTATTCAATAAGTTAGCGTTCCGGGCTGGTATCCAGGAAGTGAAATCTGGTATACTTAATTCAACACTATTGGGGCTGATTCTGGATTCGACGGGATTTGCGAAACCCAAGGTGCATGCCGAGGGGCGGTTTGCCTCGTTAAAAGCCGCAAAAAAATAGTCGCAAACGACGAAAACTACGCTTTAGCAGCTTAATAACCTGCTCTGAGCCCTCTCTCCCTAGCTTCCGCTCTTAAGACGGGGATCAAAGAGAGGTCAAACCCAAAAGAGATCGCGTGGAAGCCCTGCCTGGGGTTGAAGCGTTAAAACTAATCAGGCTAGTTCGTTAGTGGCGTGTCTGTCCGCAGCTGGCGTGCGAATGTAAAGACAAACTAAGCATGTAGTACCGAGGATGTAGAAATTTCGGACGCGGGTTCAACTCCCGCCAGCTCCACCACTTTTGATAGGACTGCAACCGGACAGCGGCAATAAAAACAGCCACTTACGGACTCTGACCAGACAGAGCGCAGACCGAGAAAAGACAAAAAAATGCTCGTGAAATGCACGTGCACTTTACAAGAACCCCAGATTTCACGGTCTGGGGTTTTTCTATTTGTAACTAAGGGTAACAAAAATACACTCTTTCAGGTCCAAACCTACTAACATTTATTTACCTGTCATGCTGGGTTGTCAAAGCTAGTGTAGCGGGTACCGAGAAGCCAAAAAAATTGAAGCCAATTCCAGCTAAGAGACTAAACGACCAACGGCTGCGAAGGGAGCCAGAATGCAAGAACGTGTGCTGCACTAATTTTTTGAAGAGCTTTATACATTCCATATCTTCAAGTTCTTTGCGCCCTCTTAACTCGATAAATCACCAGGTTACCTACTTCTGTAGTTCGTGGTAACTTAGTGTCAGTTCACGTTTTATGCTGCTGACCTGCCCCCACGATTAGATACAACACTCAGTTAGTAACGTCGGAATCTTCATTCTCAGAATGACCCTTTA